>JAOPZD010000357.1 GCA_025964295.1 Conexibacter sp. | reverse complement strand
TCGACCTGACCGCCGTCGCCGGCGAGGAGCTCGTCCATGCACATCCCTGATGGCTTCGTCTCGGGCGAGGCGGCGCTGCTCGGCGCCGCGGTCGCGACCGCCGGCCTGGCGGTCTGCCTGCGGCAGGTGCGTCGCGAGGACCGCGAGCGCGACCTCCCGATCGCCGGCCTCGCCGCCGCGTTCTTCCTCGTCGGCGACGCGCCGATGTTTCCGATCACCGTCGGCACGCAGGGGCACCTGCTCGGCGGTGCGCTCGCGGTGTGCCTGCTCGGCCCGTGGCTGGGCGCGATCACGATCGCGGTCGTCGCGGTCATCCAGGCGCTGGCGCTCGGCGACGGCGGGATCAGCACGCTGGGCGTGACGATCGTGACGCTCGCGCTCGTGCCCGCGTTCGCCGGCTACCCGATCGCGGTCGCGCTGCGCCGCCTGCTCGGCGCGACGCCGAAGGGCCTGGCGATCGCGTGCGGGGTCGCGGCGGCGATCGCGGTCGAGCTGTCGGCGGCGACGTTCGTCGGCGAGTTCGCGCTCGGAGCCGCGGTGCACGTCGACCTGGCGAAGATCGCGTGGTCGACGCTCGGGGCCTACGGCGTGATCGCGGTCGTCGAGGGGACGCTGACCGCGCTGATCGTCCGCGCGCTGCTGTCGGTCAGGCCGGACCTGGTGCGGATCGCGGAGCCGGCGCGCGGGCGCTGGGCGTCGCCTGGAGCGTCGAGGGGAGCCCCGCCCGGAGTGTCGCCCGGAGCGTCGAGGGACGACCCAACCGCGACTAGCGCGGTTCAGGCGTCCCTCGACGCTCGGTGCGGGGCGGAGGCCGTCCGATGACCGGCCGCGTCTCGTTCGTCGGCGCCGGCCCCGGCGCGCCGGACCTGCTCACGCTGCGCGCGGTGGAGACGCTGCGCGTCGCCGACGTCGTCGTCTGGGCGCGGTCGCTCGTCGACCCCGCGATCCTCGAGCACGCCCGCGCCGACGCCGAGCTGATCGCCTCCGACGACCGCACCCACGAGCAGGTCGTCGCGGTCTACGCGCGCGCGGCCGACCAAGGCCTCCATGTCGCTCGCGTCCACAGCGGCGACCCCACCGTCTACGGGGCGCTGCACGAGCAGCTCGGCGCGTGCCGCGCGCTCGGCCTCGACGTCGAGATCGTCCCGGGCGTCTCGTCGGTCAGCGCCGCGGCGGCCGCGCTCGGCCAGGAGCTGACGATCCCCGACGTCTCGCAGACGCTGATCTACACGCGGCGCCCGACGCGGACCTCGATGCCGCCCAACGAGCAGCTCGTCGAGCTGGCCCGGCACGGGACGACGCTCGTCCTCTTCCTCTCCGTCCGGCGCCCGCGCGAGCTGCAGGCCGACCTGCTCGAGGGCGGCTACGACCCCGACACGCCATGCGCGGTCATCTACCGCGCGTCGTGGCCGGACGAGCTCGTGGTGCGCACGCCGCTGCACGACCTCGCCGCCCAGATCAAGGCCTACAAGATCACCACGCAGGCGCTCGTGCTCGTCGGGCCGGCGCTCGGCGACGCGGGCGGCGCGGGCCGCTCGCACGTCTACGACCCCGGCTACGGGCATCGCTACCGGCCGCTGGGGCGGCCCGACCGCTACAAGAAGTCCAAGGCGGCCGATGGCTGAGCTGCGCGAGCCCAACCTGCCCGCGTCTGCCCGCCGCGTCGCCACGGGCAAGCTGCGCTACGGCTGGACCACCGGCACCTGCGCCGCCGCCGCCGCGAAGGCCGCGGCGCTGCTGCTGCGCGACGGCGACCCGCCGGCCGAGGTCGAGGTCCCGCTGCCCAAGGGCGAGCGCCGTCCCACGTTCGCGGTGGCGCGCTGCGAGCGCGACGGCGAGGACGGCGCCGTCGCGGTCGTCGTCAAGGACGCGGGCGACGACCCCGACGTCACCCACGGCGCGCGGCTCACCGCGCGCGTGCGGCTGACCGAGGCGCCCGGGATCGTCCTGCGCGGCGGCGAGGGCGTCGGGACGGTCACGCGCCCGGGGCTCGGCCTGGCGGTCGGCGGCCCGGCCATCAACAAGGGCCCGCGCGCGCAGATCACCGCCGCCGTCGGCGAGGTGGTGGACCTGGCCCACGTCGGGGTGGACGTGGAGATCTCCGTGCCCGGCGGGGAGAAGATGGGGCGCCGCACGTCGAACCCGCGGCTGGGGATCATCGGCGGGATCTCGATCCTCGGCACGACCGGGATCGTCCGGCCGTTCTCGACCGCCGCCTGGCGCGCGAGCGTGGGGCAGGCGATCGACGTCATGGACGCCCAGGGATCCAGGACGGTGGTGTTGACCACCGGCGGGCGCACCGAGAAGGCGGCCCGCAGGCTGCTGCCCGAGCTGCCCGAGGTGTGCTTCGTCGAGGTCGGCGACTTCACCGGCTACGCGCTCAAGCGCGCGGCCAAGCTCGACTTCGAGCGCTGCGTGTTCGTCGGGATGGCCGGCAAGCTGGCCAAGCTCGCGGCGGGCATCATGATGACCCACTGGACGCGATCCAAGGTCGACCCCTCGTTCCTGGCCGAGGTGACGCGCGAGGCGGGCGGGGACGCGGAGCTCGCGGGCGCGGTCGCGGAGTCCAACACGGGCCGGCACGCGTGGGAGCTGTGGGAGGCGGCGGGGCTGGTCGCCGCGTCGGACCTGCTCTGCGAGAAGGTGGCGACCAACCTGTCGTCCTACATCGGCGGCGCGCTGGTCGTCGACTGCGCGATCGTGGACTTCGAGGGCGCGCGGCTGGCCGGCGCGTCGCCGGGCGCGCGGGAGCGGCTGGACGTCGCGGGGCTCAACGGATGAGCGCGACGATCGCCGTCCTCGGCGTGCACGGCGGGCGGGTGCCCTGCGGGACCGAGCCGCTGCTGGAGCGCGCGGAGCTCGTGGCCGGCGGCGC
>JAOPZD010000165.1 GCA_025964295.1 Conexibacter sp. | reverse complement strand
GCCGCACCGGCTGCCGGTCCTCGGGATCGCCTGCGGCAGCCTCGGCGCGCTGACGGCCACCGCGGCCGCCGGCACGGCCGACGCGCTGGACAAGCTCGCCGCCGGCGAGTGGCACCGCCGCATCCTGCCCGGCGTCGGCGTGTCGGCCGACGGGAGCGAGCCCCACATCGCGCTCAACGACCTCGTCGTCGTCCGCAAGGGCGCCAACCAGGTGATGATCGACGTGCGCATCGACGGCGACCTCTACGTGCGCTTCGCCGGCGACGGCGTCGTGCTCTCCACGCCGCTGGGCTCCAGCGCCTACACGATGGCCGCGGGCGGGCCGATCCTCGCCTCCGGGACCGAGGCGATCGTCGTCACGCCCGTCGCGCCGCACGGCGGCTCGACGCCGCCGCTGGTCGTCGGCGCCACGAGCGTCGTGACCATCGACGTCGACGGCGGCTGGGGCGGCGCGCGCATCGAGTTCGACGGCCAGATCAAGGCGTTCGAGCCCGACCGGCTGGTGACGAGCTGGATCGCGGACTACGCGACGCTCGTCGCCTTCGACAGCGCCGAGTCCACGCTGGCCGGCCTGCGCCGCCGCCGGATCCTGATGGACAGCCCGCGCGTGCTGGCCCGCGACGACCGCACGGCGGCGGACGAGAAGCCGGCACCGGGACCGCCGGCCACGCCGCAGACGACGACGTAGGCGGCGCCCGACGGGCCTGCGGGTCGAGTTGTCGTGCACTGCGCCGGTCAAGTCGACCGGCGCCGGGGCCGGGACACCGCCCTCAGCGGATCGACCGCGCCGACAGCTCGATCGCCTTCGCCGCGTTGGCCCGTGTGACGAAGTTCGGCCCGGTCGCGATCACGTCGCCCTGAGCCGGGAAGAGGCCGTAGCGGGCGCGCTCGGCGAGGAAGACGACCGGCAGGTAGCCCTGCAGGTAGGCCTGCTGGTCGACGGCGAACGCGAGCGTGCCCGCCTGCACCGCCTTGAGGATGTCGGGCCCGAGGTCGAACGTCCCGATCGGGATCTTCCTGGAGCCCGCCAGGCCCTTGACCGCCGCGAGCCCGCTGACCGCGTTGGTGGCCAGCACGCCATCGGCCTTCGTGTCGGCGACGGCCTTGGCGATACGCTTGGGCGCCGCGGGCGACTGGTCGTCGACGCGCATCATCGCCACGCGGCCGCCCGCCGCGCGCATCGCGCGCCGCAGGCCGGCGCAGCGCGCGTCGAGGCCCTGGTTGCGGATCGCGAGGTTGACGCACAGCGCGCGGCGGACCCCCGCGCGCGCCAGCCGCTGACCGGCCTTGAACCCCGCGTCGCCCTCCGGCTGGCCGACGTGCGCGAGCACGCCGAGCTGCTTGTACATGTCGCTGCCCGAGTTGATGGTGACGGTCGGGATGCCGGCCTTGACCGCGCGCCGGATCGCCGGCGCCAGCCCGGGCTCGGGCAAGGACACCACCAACCCGTCCGGCTTGGCCGCGACGGCCTGATCGATCAGCGTGACCATGTGCTCCAGGCTGTAGACGTCGGGCGCCTTGTAGTCGATGACGACGTCCATCTGGCGCCCCGCGGCCTCGACGCCGTTGCGCACGATCGCCCAGAACGCGCTCGATGCCTGGCCGTGGGTGACCACCGCGATCCGGACCGCGCGCGCGCCGTTGGGCGTCTCGGGCAGCGCGGTGTCGGGGTTGGCGCCGGTGGCCGCGCCGGTCCCGCCCCCGCCCTCCACGGTGACCGGCCCCTCCTGGACCGTCGTCGTGCTCCCGCAGCCGGCGGCCGGCAGCGCGGCCACCGCGACGAGGACCGACACCATCATCTTCAAGCGCCTCATGCGCCCTCCTCGCTGCCGTTGGCTGCCGCGCCGACGGGGATCCGCGCGCGCAGGCGCGTGCCCCCGCCCGGCGGGCTGTCGATGTCCAGCACGCCGTCGACGGCGGCGAGCCGGTCCTGCAGGCCGCGCAGCCCGCTGCCCGCGGCGAGGTCCACGCCGCCGACGCCGTCGTCGACGACGTCGACCAGCACGTCGGCGCGGTCGCCGTCGCGGTCGCGGCGGATCCGCACGTCGACGTAGGACGCCTTGGCGTACTTGACGACGTTGGTCAGCGCCTCGGCGACGACGAAGTACGCGGCGGCCTCGACGGGCCGCGCGAGGCGCTCCTCGACCTCGACCGCCGCCTCGACGGGCACCGGCGCGCGCGTGGCCAGCGCGTCGATCGCGGGCGCCAGGCCCTGATCGGTGAGGATCGACGGGTGGATGCCCCGCGCCAGCTCGCGCAGCTCGGCCAGCGCGCTGGCCAGCCGCTCGGAGAGGCTGTCGACCATCGGCGTCAGCTCCGGCTGGTCCTTGACGCGGCCGCGCAGCAGCCGCAGCTCCAGCGCGAGCGCGACGAGCTGCTGCTGGGCGCCGTCGTGGAGGTCGCGCTCGATGCGCCGCCGGGCGGCGTCGGTCGCCTCGACGATCCGCAGGCGCGAGACGCGCAGCTCCTCCAGCCGCGCGCGCAGGTCGGCCTTCAGCCGCTCGTTGTCGATGGCCAGCGACGACGCCGATGCCGCGGCCTGCACGAGCTCGCTCGTCGTGTCCAGCGCGGCGTCGTGGACGATCGCGGCGACCGGGCGCCCGTCGCGCTCGACGGTCGTCCACGTCCGGCCCGAGGCCGGGTGGGGCAGGTCGACGCGGCGGCCGATCTCGTCGACGAAGATCTCGCGGTCGGGCAGCCAGTAGGCGATCGCCACCGAGTGGTCGCCCAGCGACTCGGCCAGCAGCTCGCGGACCGGCGCGCCCGCGCCGGCCGAGCGCGGCAGCATCAGCGCGCGGCTGATCGTGCACATGACGGTCTGCAGCGCGTCGAGCGCGGCGAGCGCCAGGACGCCGGCGGGCAGCGCGAGCGCCAGCAACAGGATGCCGGCGCCGGCGCCGAACGACCACGGCCCGAAGAAGTCGGTGTCGCCGATGCCGCCGATCGCCTCGACGCCCAGCGCGGCCAGCCACGCGAACAGCACGAGCGGCGCGAGGCCCGCGACGAGCAGCGCGGCGGTCAGGAACGGCTTGAGCGCGAGCAGGCCGACGACGCGCCACAGCGGCCGGTCGCCGAGCACCTCCAAGGACCGCCGCCACGGGCCGCCGCTCGTCGCCGGCCCGCCGGGCAGCGGCGGGATCTGGGTGCCGAGGAAGCGGTTGGCCGCACGCCGGTCCACCCGGACGAGCCGGCGGCAGGCCCCCGCGGCCACCAGCAGCACCGGCAGCCCGATCCCGAGCATGCTCAGCGCGGTGCCGACGGCCAGCAGGAGCACCGCGAGCACGCCGAGGATCGTGATCGGGACGCTGGCCGCCAGGAACGTCGCGGCCAGCGCCGCGCGCGCGAACCGCCGCTGGAGCTCGAGCTCGGCGATCACGGCGTGCCCCGCTCCACCGTCACCGCGCCGCTGCCGCTGAGCGCCTGGATCGCGAACGGCGCGCCCGCGTCGGACGTCAGGCCGCGCACCTTCGCCGCGGCGCCGGAGGTCGACGCGTCGACGCGGTAGCGCCCCGGCGGCACGCGCGCGTGCACCGAGCCGGTCGTCGTGCGCAGCGCCAGCTGCGGCGGCGGGCACGCGATGGAGGCGTCGATGTCGCCGCCGTCCTCGGCGCGCGCCTGCAGCGCGTAGCCGCAGAAGCCCGCGATGTCGATGTCGCCGCGCCCGGTCGTGACCCGCGCCGAGCCGCGGTAGCCGCGGAAGCGCACCGAGCCGGCGCCGGTCCGGACCGCCAGCGGCACGTTGTCGGGCACGACGATGCGATAGCGCACCGAGCAGCCGTGCAGGACCGTCGACGGGCAGCGCGACCGCACGCGGAACACGCCGCCGGCGATCGAGCGCTGGGCGACCGGCGCGTGGCCGAAGCCGAAGCGGTCGACGTGCAGGACCGAGACGGCCGTGGCGCGGCCGCCGCCCTGGACCTCGACGTCGGCGTCGCCGACGTCGAGCGACACGCCGCCCATCCCGCCGCGCACCGAGTAGCTGACCCGCCGCTCCTGGGAGGACGCGACGCTCCAGATCGCCAGGGCGATCGCGGCGAGCGCGACGACCATGCCGCAGAGCGCGACCAGGCGTCCCCACGGGGAGAGGTGTGCGGCGCGAGCCGGACCGGGCACGGCGCCACTCTAGAGCGGTGAGCCGCGCCTTCAAAGCGGCGCCCTACGCGTGTTCGGCGCCGCTCAGCAGCCGCAGTCGTCGCCGGCGGCGCCCGCGGCGCCCGGCAGGACCCGCGCCCACACGCCGGCGAGCACGTCCTGCTCCTCGGGCGTGAGGTGGTCGAGGAACAGCGACCGGACCCCCGCCAGGTGCGTGGCGCGCGCGGCGGCGAGCTTCTCGTGGCCGGCGGGCGTGAGCTTGGCGAACGCGCCGCGCGCGTCGCTGGCGCACGACTCGCGGACGAGCAGCCCGTCGCGCTCGAGGCGGTCGACCAGGCGCGTCAGCCCGCTGCGGCTGAGGATGACCGACGACGCGAGGTCGCACATCCGCATCTTCTCGCCCTCGGCGTCGGCGAGGTACAGGAGCACCTCGTAGGACGTGAGCGGGAGGCCGTGCTCGCGGTCGAGCTGGTTGTCGAGGGCCTTGGAGAGCGAGGCGTGGACGCGGAGCAGGCCGCGCCAGGCGCGCAGCTCGCGATCGTCCAGGGCGCCGGTCGCCGCGGCGGGAACGGTCGTGGTGGTGGACACGAGAACAGCATGGTTGCACGAACAACCGCCACGTGCCACCCCTTGGGCGCGTACTGTCAGCCCCATGTCGCTCGAGGGGCTGCACCACGTCACCGCCATCACGGCCGACGCGCCGGGCAACGTCGACTTCTGCGCCCGCGTGCTCGGGCTGCGCCTGGTCAAGAAGACCGTCAACTTCGATCAGCCCGACGTCTACCACCTGTACTACGGCGACGAGGCCGGGACGCCGGGATCGATCCTGACGTTCTTCGAGTTCCCCGGCGCGGCGGTCGGCCGCGCGGGCGACGGCATGGTCCACACGATCGCCTGGCGGGTCGCCGGCGCCGCCGCGCTGGACTTCTGGGCCCAGCGGCTGGGCAGCGAGGGCGTCGCGGTCGCCTGGGATCCCGAGGGCCTGCTGCGCTTCGCCGGTCCCGAGGGCCAGACCTACGAGATCGTGCCCACCGACGGCGGCGACGCGCCGCTGGCCGCCACCGCGCTGGACATCCCGGCCGAGCACCGGCTGCTGGGCTTCCACGGCGTCCGCGCCTACGCGAGCAGGCCGGAGCGCAGCGCGCCGCTGCTGGAGGCGCTGGGCTTCGAGCACCGCGAGGCCGCCGGCGCGTGGGTGGCCACGGGCGCGCAGCGCCACGGCCTGATCCGCTACGACGCGCCGCCGGCGGGCCGCGGCGTCCAGGGCGCCGGGACCGTGCACCACGTCGCGTGGTCGGCGGCCGACGACGCCGAGCTGACGACCCTGCGCGACGTCGCGGTCACGGCCGGCGCGCACGCCACGCCGATCATCGACCGCCAGTACTTCCACTCGGTCTACTTCCGCGAGCCGTCCGGCGTCCTGTTCGAGCTGGCCAGCCGCGACATCGGCTTCGACGTCGACGAGCCGGCCGCCGAGCTGGGCACGCACCTCAAGCTGCCGCCCCAGTACGAGGACCGGCGCGAGCAGCTGGCCCAGGTGCTCACGCCGATCGCCAACCCGCGCGGCTAGGTCCGCTCGAGCACCACGACCGGGATCGGCCGGTCGGTCTTGGTCTGGTACTCGTCGTAGGCCGGCCAGTGGCCGGTCATGATCTTCCACAGCTCGGGCTGCTCCTCGGGCGTGGCGTCGCGCGCCCGCGCGCGGAACGTCTCGCCCCAGACCTGCACCTCGACCTCGGGATCGGCCTGCAGGTTGACGTACCAGGCGGGCGGCTCCGGGGCCCCGCCCTTGGAGGCGACGACGAGGTAGTCGCCGTCGTGCTCGCCGTAGATCAGCGGCGCCTTGCGCGGCTCGCCGGACTTGCGGCCGGTCGTGGTCAGGATCAGCGTCTGCGTCCCCTGCCAGTCATGGCCCTCCTGCCCGTCGGTGGCCTCGTAGCGGTCGATGTGCTCCTGTCCGAACAGCATGGGTCGTGTTCTACCTGACCCGCTCGCGCAGCGCACCCCGGGTGGCGATCCAGGCCCGTTCCAGGCGGGAGGCCGCGTCGCGGAGGGCGTCCCCCGGCGCGTCGGTCCGGCCGAGCCGCTCGAGCTCGTCGGAGATGTCGTTGAGCCGGCCGGCGCCGACGGCCAGGCAGCCGCCCTTGAGCCGGTGCGCGCCCTGGGCGATCTCGAGGTGGTCGTCGCCCTCCGCGGCGAGCACGATGCGCTCGATGATCGGCGGCGTCGAGTCGATGAACGCGTGGACGATCTCGCGCACGGCACCCGGGCCGAAGTCGCGGGCCAGGTCGCCGAAGCGCCCGTCGTCGAGCGGGTCGGGCTCGGGCTCGGTTTGCGGCAGCCAGCGGGCGAGCATCGCGTCGACCTCGGCAGGCCGCAGCGGCTTGGCGACGTAGTCGTCCATCCCCGCCTCGAGGCACCGCTCGCGGTCGCCGGCCATCGCGTGCGCGGTCATCGCGACGATCGGCAGCCGCCGCCCCTCCTGCTCGCGCTCGCGGATGCGCCGCGTCGCCGCGTAGCCGTCCAGCTCGGGCATCTGGCAGTCCATGAACACCAGGTCGACCCCGCCGCCGGCGGCCAGGCGCACCGCCTCCAGCCCCGTCGCCGCCGCGATGGTGCGGTGGCCGCGCTTGAGCAGCAGCTTCTCCATCAGGATGCGGTTGACCTCGTGGTCCTCGGCGATCAGGATCAGCGCGCCCTCGTCGCCACCGGGATGGCCGCCCACGCCCTCGCCCCCTGCGGTCGCCGCGGCGGCCTGCTGGGCCCAGACGCGCGTGCTGCACGGCCCGTGGTACATCGCCGAGGCGATCGCGTCGTAGAGGCGCGACTGCCGGACCGGCTTGGTCAGGAACTCGGTGACGCCGGCCTCGCGCGCCGCGGCGTGGCCGGTCGCCGTCGAGGTCAGCATCACCATCCGCAGCGAGCGCAGGGCGGGCGCCGCCGAGATCCGGCGCGCGAGCTCCACGCCGTCCATCCGCGGCATGTTGAAGTCCAGCACCGCGACGTCGAACGGCTCGCCGCGGTCGGCCGCGCGGTGCAGGACGTCGAGCGCCTCGGCGCCGTCGGAGCAACTCGTCACCCGCATCCCCCACGAGCCGAGATAGGCCTCGAGGACGCGGCGGTTGGTGGCGGTGTCGTCGACGGCGACGACCTTCAGGCCGCGCAGCTCCATCTGGACGGGGACGCTGCCCAGCTCGCCGTCGGCCGGCGGGAACGGGATCGTGAAGGTGAACGCGCTGCCGCGCCCGACCTCGCTCTCGACCGCCAGGTCGCCGCCCATCAGCTGCGTGAGCTGGCGGCTGATCGCCAGGCCCAGGCCGGTGCCGCCGAAGCGCCGCGTCGTCGACGCGTCGGCCTGCTGGAAGGACTGAAACAGCCGCTCGAGGTCCCTGGGGGCCATCCCGATCCCGGTGTCGCGGACGACGAAGCGCACGTGGGCGACGCCGCCGAGCATCCCGTCGCACGTGACGTCCACGGCCACCTCGCCCTCGGGCGTGAACTTGACCGCGTTGGACAGCAGGTTGGTCAGGACCTGGGCCAGGCGCCCGCGGTCGCCGCGCACCGCGCGCGGCACCTCGTCGTCGAGGAAGACCGAGAGCTCCAGGCCCTTGCCGTGCGCCGCGGCCGCGACGACGTCGGAGGTGGTCTCGACGGCCTCGCGCAGGTCGAAGTCGCGGTCCTCGAGCTCCAGGTGGCCGGCCTCGATCTTCGAGATGTCCAAGATGTCGTTGATGACGCTCAGCAGCTGCTCGCCCGAGGCGCGGGCGGTGGCGGCGTACTCGCGCTGCTCCGCGTCGAGCTCGGTGTCGAGCAGGAGGTCCGACATCCCGATCACGCCGTTGAGCGGCGTGCGGATCTCGTGGCTCATGTTGGCCAGGAACGTCGACTTCGTCCGGGAGGCCTCCTCGGCCCGGGCGCGGCCGATCGCCGCGGCCGCCTCGCGGCGGATCCAGCGCACGGTGAAGACCGCCAGCGCCACGAGGCCGGCGAGCGTCAGCACGAGCCCCGCGACGCCGATGATCGTCGCGCGGTCCGCGGCGGCGTGGGCGTCGCCGGCCTGCTGGTCCGACAGCGCCAGCTCGGCGGTCCGGAACGCGTCGAAGCGGCGGCGCAGGTCGTCGAGCTGCACCTTGCCG
>JAOPZD010000162.1 GCA_025964295.1 Conexibacter sp. | reverse complement strand
CGCCGAGCGTGCCGTCGGGGTCGACGCGGCCGGGGTTGCGGCGCTCCAGCGCGGCGATCGCGGAGGGCAGGACCGCGGCGTTGGCCTGGCCGTGGCCGGCGCCGCCGACGCGGACGAGCGTCTGGCTGAGGACGTGGCTGAGCCCGTAGCGCGTGGCGTCGATCGCGTAGCCGCTGAGCAGCGCGGCCTGCGCGAGCTGCGCGCGCCCGAGGTGCGACGGGTCCTCGCCCTCGACGAGCCAGGCGACGTCGATCAGCCGCATCGCCTCGCGCGCGGCGAGCGCCGGGACCGGCGAGGCGAAGATCGTGACCGGCGCCTCGACCGCGTGGGCGAGCGCGTTGGCCGAGGACGCCGCCAGCTCGGTGACCGGCTGGGAGGCCGAGAGGTCGGGGTCGTTGATGACGATCGCCGGGCGCAGGTTGCGCGCGCTGTCCTCGAGGCCGGCGGGCAGGCGGTGGATCTTCGTCATCTCCGCCGCGCTGAGCGTCGTCGGGATCGCGGCGGCGCGAGCGCCGTGGCCGCGGGCGCCGGCCAGCGCCTTGGCGGTGTCGACCACGCGCCCGCCGCCGAGCGCCACGATCAGGCGCGCGTCGCCGACGGCCTCGTGCAGCTCGGCGGCCAGCGCGTCGACGTTGCCCGGCCCGACGTGGTGGACGGCGCTCGCACGCTCGACGACGCCGGGCGCCGCCGCCTCGGCGCGCTCGGTGGTCAGCAGGGTGTAGGCGTCGCTCAGCAGCGCCGGCGCGTCGGCCACGACCCCGCGCCCGAAGCGGATCGTGCGCTCGCCGTCCTGCCACGTGAAGTCCATGGGGTCGACCTTATCCACGGCGGGCGTGGTGGCGTCTCGCTCCGGCGCTGGCCGTGGGCGCGTTGGCGATGACGGCGAGAACGCGATGAGCGACGCGATCGCCAGCGGTGTGGCTGGGCTGTGGTGGCGGCGCGCCGGGGGCGATTCGGGCCCGAAGGGATCTCGATGGCATCTGACCCGCGCATATGGCGGGTCAGATGCCATCGATCGCACATAACCCGCGATATATGCGGGTTGTGCGCGATCGAGATCACTTCGGCCCAGAACCGCCCACCCTGCGCCGCCACGGCAGCCGAGCCACACCTCCGGCAGTCGCGTCGCTTCAAGGCTCTCGCCGTCATTGCCGATCGACCACGCGGCGCACCACCGCCGACGCTCCGCGCTGGACGCCGCCGACGCCAGACCCGTGCCCCAGCCCGCCGACCCCCGATCGCCCGCCTCCACAAGGAGAACACCCTCCACGGGACCTACAACTAGTCCTCGTCGGCCGACGAGCGCGCGATCGGCACGAGGCGGTGGTCGCTGGTGAAGAGGCGGCGGCTGCCGAGCAGGGCGACGACGGTGGCCGTCGTCGTGACCGCGCCGAGGATCACGTACAACAACGCGAGCTGGACGCGGACGGCGTCCAGGGGGTCGACGCCGGCCAGGATCAGGCCGGTCATCGCGCCGGGCAGGACCACGATGCCCAGCGCCTTGAGGCGCTCGACGTCGGGCGCGATGCCGGTGCGCAGGACCTGGCGGATGGTGGGACGGACGGCCCGCTGCCACGGCAGCCCGAGGGCGAGCCGCGCCTCGAGCTCGGCGCGGCGCTCGGCGACCGCCTCGACCAGCCGCCGCACGGTCAGCACGCCGGCGGCCAGCGAGTTGCCGACGACCATGCCCGCGACCGGCACGACCGTCCGGCCCGAGACCGGGAAGATCCCCAGCGCGAACAGCAGCCCGAGCCCCGCGACCGCGCTGGCCGTGAGCGCCGCGAACGCGACGGTCAGCACGCCCGGCAGCATCGGCGCCCGCCGGCTGACCGTGACCGCCGCGAAGACGATCATCCCGACCACCCACGCGAACGACCAGCCGATCCACGTGTCGGGGTCGACGATCAGCCCGAGCGCGACGCCGACGAGCAGCATCTGGCTCAGCGACCGCACGACGGCGATCGCCAGGTCCTTCTCCAGCCGCAGCTTCTGCCGGAACGACAGCAGCGCGACCGCGGCGATCATCAGCAGCGACGCGGCGAGGCCCGCCCAGCCGACGTCGCCGCTCATGCGGCGGCTCCCAGGACCGCGCCCTCGCGCAGCTCCACGACGCGGTCGCCCAGGCGCGCGGCCTGGTCGCGGTCGTGGGTGACCAGGATGATCGGCACGCCCTCGTCGGCCAGCGAGCGGGCGAGCGCCTCGATGACGCGGGTGGCGTCGGCGTCCAGCGCGGAGGTCGGCTCGTCCATCAGCAGGACGCGGGGCCGGGTGCCGAGGGCGCGGGCCAGGCACGCGCGCTGGGCCTCGCCGCCGGAGAGCGTCGCGGCCTCGCGGGTCAGGAACGCGGCGGGCAGGCCGGCGTGCTCGAGCAGCACGGCGCCGTCGTCGAGCGGCTCGGCGACCGCGAGGTTGTCGGCGACGGTCCCCGGGAAGAGCACCGGCGCCTGGAAGACCATCCCGACCTCGCGCCGGTGGGCGAGCACGTCGCGCGCCGCGAGGTCCTCGCCGCGGTAGCGCACGACGCCCTCGTCGGGCGCGGCCAGCCGGTTGAGCAGCCGCAGCAGCGTCGACTTGCCCGACCCCGACGGCCCCTGCAGGACCGTGATCCCGCCGTCGGGCAGCGCCAGCGTCACGTCGTGCAGCCGCGGGCGGTGGGCGCCCGCGACCGTCACGTCCTGCAGCTCGAACAGAGGGGGCGGCGATCCCACGGACCGCCCATCATGCCGGGTGGGCGGGCTCCCGGTCCGGGTTCCACGAGTAGGCGTAGGACGGGTCGTCGTGGTCGCGCCACAGCGCGGCGAGCTTCAGCGGCCGGAAGGTGTCCCACATCACCGCCAGCTCGTTGGTGCTCGTCGCGCCCAGCGCCTTCTCGACCGTCCCCGGCTGCGGCCCGTGCGGCAGGCCCGACGGGTGCAGCGTCAGGCAGCCCACGTCGACGCCCTTGCGCGCCGCGTAGTCGCCGGCCGCGTAGAACATGACCTCCTCGGACTGGATGTTCGAGTGGTGGTAGGGCAGCGGCACCGCCTCGGGATCCCAGTCGAGCATCCGCGGCGCGAACGTGCAGATCACGAAGTTCGGCCCCTGGAAGGTCTGGTGGGCGGGCGGCGGCAGGTGGAAGCGGCCCGTGCGCGGCTCGAAGTCGTCGGCGTTGAAGGTGTAGGGGAACACGTAGCCGTCCCAGCCGACGACGTCGAACGGGTGGCGGTCCAGCCGGTAGTGCTGGACGCCGCCGCGGACGCGCACGTAGAGGTCGTGCTCGCCCTCCTCGTCGTGGGTCTCGAGCTCGATCGGGCCGTGGAAGTCGCGCTGGGAGTACGGGGCGTGCTCGAGCAGCTGGCCGTAGCGGTTGCGGTAGCGCTGCGGCGTCTCGATCTCGCCCGGCGTGTGGAAGCAGATCCAGAACTGCTCCAGCCCCGGGTCGGGCTCGAAGCGGTAGGTCGTGCCGCGCGGGATCACGACGTAGTCGCGCTCGCGGAACAGCACCGGGCCGAAGACGGTCCGCAGCTTGCCGCCGCCGCGGTGGACGTAGATGACCTCGTCGCCCTCGCCGTTGCGGTGGAAGCCCTCGTGCGGCTCGGTCGGCTTGGCGACCGCGACCTCGAGGTCGTCGTTGTACATCAGCAGCTGGCGCCCGAAGACCGGGTCGCCGCCGGACGGCGCGGCGTTGACGTCGGCCAGCCGGTGCACGTGGGCGTCGGGGACCCACTCCTCGCGGCGGATCGGCGCGAAGCCGCCGACCTCCGCCAGCCGGCAGGGCGAGTGCAGGTGGTAGAGGATCGTCTCGTTGCCGCTGAAGCCCTCGTAGCCGAGGACCTCCTCGGTCAGCAGCGGCGAGCCGGCGCCGTTGCGGCGGAACTGGACGTGGCGCTTGGCGGGGACGTCGCCGAGGGTCAGGTAGCGCATGAGGCGAACGCTACTCCTGGCTCAGAGGTTGCCCCGGCGGTCCTGCTCGCGCTCCAGGGCCTCGAACAGGGCCTTGAAGTTGCCGTCGCCGAAGCCGCGGGCGCCGTGGCGCTCGATGACCTCGAAGAAGACGGTGGGGCGGTCGCCGACCGGCTTGGTGAAGATCTGCAGCAGGTAGCCCTCGTCGTCGCGGTCGACGAGGATGCCCTGCGCGCGGAGGTCGTCCAGGATCGGCGCGACCTCGGGGACGCGGCCCGGGACCTCGTCGTAGTAGGCCTTGGGGATGTCGAGGAACTCGACGCCGCGGCGGCGCATCTCGGTCACGGTGGCGACGATGTCGCGCGTGGCGACCGCGAGGTGCTGGGCGCCCGGGCCCTCGTAGAACTCGAGGTACTCCTCGATCTGGGACTTGCGCTTGCCCTCAGCCGGCTCGTTGATGGGGAACTTGACGACGCCCTTGCCGTCGGACACCACCTTCGACATCAGGGCGGAGTACTCGGTCGAGATGTCGTTGTCGGTGAAGTGGAGCATCTCCTTCATGTTGAAGACGTCCTCGTAGAACTTCACCCACGGGTCCATGTGCTCGACGTTGCCGACGATGTGGTCGATGGCCAGCAGCATGGGGTGGGCGGGATCGTTCTCCTGGTCGCTGCCGTCGGTGCGGGGCTCGTAGCCGGGCAGGAACGGGCCCTGGTACTCGCCGCGGGCCACGAACGTGTGCAGCGTCTCGCCGTAGGTCTTGATCGTCGCCAGGCGCACGGTGCCGTGCTCGTCGGTGGTGTCGTGCGGCTCGACGACGCCCTCGGCGCCGCGCGACGTCGCCTCGCGCCAGGCATGGTCGACGTCGGGCACGCTCAGGGCGATGACCTTGACGCCGTCGCCGTGGTGGCGCTGGTGCTCGGCGATGGGGGAGTCCGAGTGCAGCGCGCCGGTGAAGACCAGCCGGATGCGGCCCTGCTGGACGACGTAGGACGCGCGGTCGCGCACGCCGGTCTCCAATCCCGAGTAGGCGACCAGCCGGAACCCGTAGGCGCGCGTGTAGAAGAACGCGGCCTGCTTGGCGTTGCCGACGAAGAACTCGACGTGGTCGATGCCGTTGAGCGGCATGTAGTCCTGCAGCCCGTGCTGCGTGGTCGTCTGCTGGAGGGTGCTCATGCACGAAATGATCTGCCGGTTCGGGTGACGAAACAACCGCGAATCGTTGCGAATCTACGGAGTAGGATGCCGAAATGGACGACATCGACCGCAGAATCGTTGCGCTGCTGCGAATCGACGCGCGGCGCTCCTTCCAGGACATCGGATCGCACGTCGCGCTGAGCGCTCCCGCGGTCAAGCGCCGGGTCGACCGGCTGCAGTCCGACGGCGTGATCCGCTCCTACGCGGCGATCATCGACCCCGCCGCGCTGGGCTGGCACACCCACGCCGTCGTCGCCCTCTACTGCGAGGGGCGCATGTCCGGCGGCGAGGTCCGCGACGCGATCGAGCCCCATCCCGAGGTCGAGTCCGCCTTCACCGTCGCGGGCGAGGCGAGCGCGATCCTCCACGTCCGCGCCCAGGACACCCAGCACCTCGAGGAGGCGCTCGAGCGCCTGCGCGACACGCCCGGCGTCCGCCGCACGCACACGCAGGTCGTCCTCTCGACGCTCTTCAACCGCCCGGTGGTCTAGAGACCGGGCGTCGGCGTCGTGGTGGGGGTCGGCGCCGGCGCCGGCGCGGCGGCCTCCGCCGCGGCCTTGTCGCTCGAGCGGCGGGCCATCAGGCCCTGGATCCGGCCGCGGTTCTTCATGGCCAGCCCGAGGCCGCCGGCCAGCAGCGCCATGCGCCCGGCGCGGCTCTTGCCCGGACCGCCGGAGCGCTTCTTGGCCGCGGACGGCTTGGACAGCGCGCCGGTCAGCGACGCGAGCGCCTTCTGGCCGGTGGACTGCTGGGGCTTGCGGCGGCCGGGCTTGCCGGGACGGCCGAAGCGACCCTGGGGCGCGGGCGCGGGACGGCGGCCGATCCGGGACGTCGGCTGGGGCTTGCTGCGGGTCTGCATGATCGCTCCTCGGTGTGGGGTCCGCTGTCGGTACCCGGCTCCCCGGAGCCCCGCAAACCACGGATTGGCCGGCGGCGACGTCAGCCGCGCGGCGGCAGGATCAGGCAGGTCGAGGTCGCGTGGGCGATCTTCTTGGTGGAGGCCGCGTCGGTGATGGTGGCCTCGGCCAGGACGGCGGTCGAGCCGCGGTGCAGGACGGTGCCCTGCGCCAGGAGCGTCGCGCCGCCGGCGAAGGACGGCCGCAGGAAGTTGACCTTCAGCTCCAAGGTGGTGTACATGCCGCCGGCGGGGAGGGTCGTGTGGACGGCGCAGCCCATGGCGGAGTCCAGCAGGGTGGTGATGATCCCGCCGTGGACGGTGCCGAGCGGGTTCTGGTGGGCCTCGAGCGGGTCCATCGAGAACATCACGCTGCCCTCGTCGACGCGCGCGATGCCGAAGCCGAGGAGCTGGGCGACCGGCGGCGCGGGAAGCTCGCCGGTCATGATCGCGCGCATCACCTCGAGGCCGGTGCGCGTGGCGCCCGCCTCGAGGGTCGGGGACTGGTCGTCCCACGTCACGGCCCGGGCGCGATCGGTCTCCACGCTGGTCACAGGACCACCTCCGGCGCCATCGACGCGATCGCCTCTTCGATCTCCTCGGCCACGGTCTCCTCCCGGCGCACCAGCGGCCCGACCGCCGCGAACGACACGGCGGACCCCGCCGCGGCGACGATCATCATCCACCAGGCGTCCTTGAACGCGTCGACGGCCTCGGCCGGCGACGGCGTCCCCAGCACGGCCACCAGCAGCGCGACGCCGAGCGCCGAGCCGATCTGGCGCGACATGGTCAGCACGGCGCTGCCGGTCGCCAGCCGCGTCGGCGGCAGCTGCGCGGTCGCCGCGCCGGCCAGCGACGGGTTGACGAACCCGACGCCCGCGCCGCCGATGATCATGCCCGGCAGGTAGTCGGTCGCGTAGTGGACCTCGGCGCCGAGGTGCGTGACCCACCACACGCCGCCGAGCCCGAACAGCGTGGCCCCGATCGTCCCGACCAGCCGCGGGCCGACGCGCCCGCTCAGGATCCCGCCGGCGACCGCGAAGACCGCCGCCGTCGCCGGGCCCGGCGCGATCTTCAGGCCCGCGTTGAGCGCGGTCTCGCCCCACACCTCGGTCAGCCACAGCACGCTGCCCAGCAGCATCGCCGAGAACCCGATGAAGAAGAACAGCCCCGCGGCCTGGGAGGCCGCGAACGCGCGGACCTTCAGCAGCGACGGCTCGACCACCGGCACCGGGTGGGTCGCGGAGCGGTAGGCGAACACGGCGAGCAGCGCGACGGCGACGGCGAAGAGCGCGACGACGCGCGCGTCGCCCCAGCCCCAGCTCGGCCCCTCGACGATCCCCGCGATCAGCGTCGCGACACCCGCGGTCAGCACACCCGCGCCGACGAGGTCGGGCACCGCGGGGTCGCCGTCGCGGACCTCGCGCAGCACCCGCGCTCCGGCCACGATCGCGCCGATCCCGACCGGCACGTTGACCAGGAAGACCCAGCGCCAGCTCAGCTCCACCAGCAGCCCGCCGAGCACCGGCCCGGCCGCCGCGGCGGTCCCGCCGACCGCGGCCCACAGCCCGATCGCCAGCCCGCGCTTCTCCGGCGGGAACTCCGGCAGCAGCAGGCCCAGCGACGCCGGGAACAGGACCGCGGCCCCCGACGCTTGCACCACGCGGGCGGCGACCAGCACACCCACCGACGGCGACGCCGCGCACGCGGCGCTGGCCAGCGTGAACAAGGCGCTGCCGAACAGCAAGACCGGGCGGCGCCCAAAGCGATCGGCCAGCGGCCCGTAGGCAATCGGCGCGATGGCAAAGCCCAC
>JAOPZD010000129.1 GCA_025964295.1 Conexibacter sp. | reverse complement strand
CCAGGCGACCTCGGTCGACCCGTACAGGTTGTAGAGCACGTCGCCGAAGCGGTCCATGACCTCGGTGGCCAGCGGGCCGGGCAGCGCGCTGCCCGAGGCGCCGATGATCTTCAGCGAGCGCAGGTCGTAGCGGTCGATCGTCTCGGGCGGCAGCTCGAGGATCCGGCTGAGCATCACCGGGACGACGACGAGCGTCGTCGCCTCGTGCTGGGCGATCGCGCTGAGCGTGTCCTCCGGGTCGAAGCGACGGCGCAGGACGAGCTGGGCGCCGAGCGCCATGCCGAGCGTGAAGTGCGCGAAGCCCCACGAGTGGAACATCGGCGCCGCGACCATCCACGGCTCCTCGGCGCGCAGCGGGATCTTCGACAGGAAGCCGGCGGCCGGCAGCAGCGACTTGGGCTGACTCCGGTTGGCCCCCTTCGGCGTCCCGGTCGTGCCCGACGTGAGGATCACGACGCGGCCCTTCTCGGCGGGCGGGACGAGGTCGGCGGTGTCGCCGCGGGCGATCAGGTCCTCGAGCAGCTCGTCGCCCGAGTCCGGCGGGGTGGGCGGGCCCGTCTCCCCGTCGAACCAGGCGACGAAGCGCTTGCGGCGCTTGCCCGCCTCCTCGACCAGCTCGGCGAACTCCTGGTCGTAGACGATGGCCTTGGGCTTCTCGCGCTTGCAGACGTCGGTGATCTGCGGGCCGGCGAACATCGTGTTGAGGTACAGCGCGTTGGCGCCGAGCTTCGAGCAGGCGACGGTCGCGTCGATGAAGCCGCGGTGGTTGCGGCAGAGGATCGCGACCCCGTCGCCCTCGCCGATGCCGAGGTCGCTCCACGCGTTGGCCAGCGCGTTGGTGCGCTCGTGGATCTCCTGGAAGGTCAGCGTCCCGAGCTCGTCGACGATGCCGACCTTGTCGGGGCGGCGGGCGGCGGAGACCGCGTAGCCGGCCGCGGGGGTCGGGCCCCAGCGGACCATGGTCGACGCCATGTGGACGAGCTTCTCGGGCCGCATGGGCCGGATCACGCCGGCGTCGGCGAGGACCTTGACGGCCTGCGCGCCGTTGCCGATCCGGTCGAGGACCTGCTGCACCTGGGACATTGAGGGGGAATATGGCACTTGGGCGTGCTCCGTGGTGCGCTTGCGCACGAGTCGGGGTTGCGTCAGGGCAGCGTCAGGTCGCGTGGCACGTCGCCGCGCTCGATCAGCGCGCGGATGTCGGCCGCGCGGCGCGGGTTGAGGAAGACGTGGCGCTGTCCCACGCTCGGCTTCTCGGCCAGCAACCCTGAGAGCAGCAACGCTTCTCCCACCTCGTCGGCCAGCGCGCGGTCGTTGCCGGCGAAGCCGCGGGCCAGGTGGCTGAAGTCGGTGTGGTAGCCGCCCCACTTGCCCATCCCGTCCAGGCGCTGGAGGATCCGGCGCGCGACGCGGCGCGACGGATCGGGGTCATCGTGCGGACGCGAGACGTCGCCCCGCCCGCCGCCGGCCGCCTCCAGGATGGCCAGGACGGCCTCCTCGTGCTCGGCCAGCGCGGCGGGGTCGGCGGGGCGGCCGCCGAGGCGGGCGAGCTCCAGCGCGACGACGAGCGGGTGCGCGGGGCCGATCGGCCGGCGCAGGTCCTCGGGCTCGATGAGGGCGGTCGGCGCCGCCAGCGCGAGCGCCTTGAGGCGGTCGACGGGGGCGATCTGCTCCTCGAAGGCGAGCGGGAACAGCTCGACGTCGACCGACGGCGAGGCGAGGTGCAGGACCAGGCGCCCGGCGTCGCTGCCGGCGGTCAGCGAGAGCAGCGTCGCGCCGGTCGACTCCACCAGCGCGCCGACGGTCGCGGCGACGAGCAGCCAGGAGCGCTCGTCGACCACGTCGGGGTCGGCGCGCAGCTCCGGCGCCACGGGCAGGACGGCGAGCAGGCCGTCGTCGTCGGCGGCCGCCGCGACGACCACCGGATGCTCGTAGCCGGAGCGCGCCTGCTGCAGCTCGGCGACCCCGTGCTGCAACTCCCGTCCCAGCAGCCCGCGCAGCTGGCCCACGCGGTCGCGCGGGGCATCCGCCCCGCCCGCATCGGCCAGGACCTGCTCGATGCCGGTGAGCGTCGGGCGCATCGTGGCCGAAGCGTAGGGCGCGCGCGTGGTGGTCCGTCCGTCGCCCCCCGCACACTGATCGATCCCCCATGAAGCTGGTCCACGCCGCCGACATCCACCTCGACAGCCCGATGCACGGGCTGGCCGCCTACGACGGCGCGCCGGCCGCCGAGCTGCGGCGGGCGACGCGGCGCGCGCTGAGCGGGCTGGTGGACCTGTGCCTGGCCGAGCGCGCGGACGTGCTGCTGATCGGCGGGGACCTGTACGACGGCGACTGGCACGACTACGCGACGGGGGCGTTCTTCGTCCGCGAGGCGGCCCGTCTGGTCGAGGGCGGCGTCCGCGTGGTGATGGTCACCGGCAACCACGACGCGGCGTCGCGGATCACGAAGGCGTTGCGGCTGCCGGCCGGCGTCTTCGTGCTCCCGGTCGACGAGCCGGGCACGGTCGAGCTCGCGGATCTGGGGCTCGCGGTCCATGGCCAGGGGTACGCGACGCCCGCGGTCACCGCCGACCTCTCCGCTGCGTATCCCGCGCCGTTGTCGGGGCTCGTCAACGTGGGGCTGCTGCACACGAGCGCGGACGGCAAGTTCGACCACGCGCCGTACGCGCCGTGCCGCGTCGACCGGCTGGCCGCGCGCGGCTATGACTTCTGGGGCCTGGGACACGTCCACGAGCGCGTGCTGCTGCACGCCGACCCGCCCGTGCTGTTCCCCGGCTGCCTGCAGGGGCGCAACGTGCGCGAGACGGGGCCCAAGGGCGCGACGGTGGTCACGTTCGGCGCCGACGGGCGGCCGGTGCTCGAGGAGCGCGTGCTCGACGTCGTGCGCTGGGCGGTCTGCACGGTCGACGCCTCCGGGCTGGCGGACGTCGACGATGTCCTCGGCGCCGTCGGCGCGGCCGTGGAGCGCGCGGTCGAGGAGGCCGACGGGCGGCTGCTCGCCGCGCGCGTGCGGGTGACGGGCGCCAGCGAGGCGCACGGGGCGTTGATGCGCGCGGCGCGGCGCTTCGCGTGGGACGTGCGGAGCGCCGCCGGCGAGGTCGCCGGCGAGCAGGTGTGGCTGGAGAAGGTCGACGTGCGCACGTCGGCGATGCGGCCGGGTGGCGCCGGGGCGTCGCCCGACGCCGACGACGCGTTCGCGGAGGTCTCGCGCGCGGTGGGCGCCGCCGCTGCCGACGACGGCGCGGTG
>JAOPZD010000112.1 GCA_025964295.1 Conexibacter sp. | reverse complement strand
GGCGGCGGCGGCGACGCTCAGCAGGGTGCGTGGGGCGATGGTGCGCATGGTGCGGGCTCCTTCGGTGGGCGATGAACTGCGTCGCACTCTGGGGCAGAGCGGGTCCCGGTTTCCATGGGCCTTAAGTCGCAGACCGCCGGCCCAGCACAAACGCCCCGCGCGAGCTGGGCGACGAGCTGGACCGCCTCTGGGAGCGCTGCGCCCGCGGGCCGAGGCGCTGGGCCCCTAGATGACGGGCACACGACCTCACGCCACCACCCGACACCACGCTCGTCGTGCTCGGTCTGGTTCGACCCAACTGGGGGGCAGATGCTGCGCTGACCTGATCTCGGTGGCAAATCGCGCTCACCGGCCGGATGCTCTCGACGAGCAGAGTCATCCACGGGTCGAACTACAGTTCGCGTGGTGTCCGTTGGCCCTGAGCAGCTCGCGCTTCTGAAAGACCGCGATTCGTTGGAGCTGTCGCTCCTCGCAGCGATCGAAGATGACGAGGTCGCCGAGTATGGCGCCGTGTTCACGCGGCGTTGGGTCGTTGAGCTGATCCTCGACCTGGCGGGATTCACCGTTGATCGCGACCTCGCGTCGTTGCATGCAGTCGAGCCGGCCTGTGGCGACGGCGCGTTCGTCGGTCCCATGGTGGAGCGCCTCGTCGCCTCATGTGAGAGCCACGGCCGTCCCCTCGACGACGCAGCGAACGCTCTCTATGCATGTGATCTCCAACCGTCCCACGTGCTGGCTGCGCGGCGGCTCATCTCGGAGTTGCTACAGGCCCGCGATATCGATGGCGCGCGGGCCGAGCGCATGGCCGAGGGATGGGTCCATCACGACGACTTCCTGCTTTCTGACCATCGGGATCAGGTCGCGGATTTTGTCATCGGGAACCCGCCATACATTCGTCTCGAAGACGTCTCGATCGTGCGAGGGGCTGCCTACCGCCGTGTTTGTCAGACGATGGGGGGGCGGGCCGACATCTTCGTCGGCTTCTATGAGGTTGGCCTGAAGGCCCTCAAGCGGGACGGAGTCCTGGGCTTCATCTGCGCCGATCGATGGATGCGCAATCAGTACGGGGCGCGGCTTCGCGAGCTGGTTGCGAAGCGGTACTCCGTTGATGCCGCGATCGAGATGCACGACGTGGATGCGTTCGCTGATGACGTGTCCGCCTACCCCTCGATCACGATTCTGCGGCGCGGCGAGCAACGGACCGCGACGGTGGTCAACGCCCATGGCTCGTTCGACGAGGAAGCGGCCGCGCGGCTTCGCCGTTGGAGCCACACCCGACCCGTCCACGATCCGGACTTCGACGCTGCGGAGCTGCCCGGGTGGTTCGAGGGCAGCGCCTCGTGGCCCACCGGCTCGCCGGAACGGCTGGCGCTGGTCAAGGACCTCGAACAGCGTCTACCGCCATTGGAGGATCCGGCGACCGGGACGCGCGTCGGCATCGGTGTCGCGACCGGTGCGGACAAGGTGTACATCACCCAAGACCCCGACCTTGTCGAGTCCTCGCAACTCGTGCCGATGGCCATGGGTCGCGACACCATGACAGGAACACTTGAGTGGTCGGGGCACTATCTCGTCAGCCCGTGGGCCGCGGACGGCTCCGGTCTCGTGGAACTTGAGGACTTTCCCCGCCTCGCGTCGTACTACGAGGACAATGCCGCCGCGCTTCTGAAGCGCAACGTGGCCGCCCGCCGGCCCCGGCACTGGTATCGCACGATCGATCGGGTCGACCCCCTGCTGACCAAGCGGACGAAGCTGCTGATCCCGGACATCAAGGCGGCGGCTCATCCCGTCCTTGATGACGGCACGACATACCCACATCACAACCTCTACTGGGTGATGTCCGACCGCTGGGATGCCGAGGTGCTCGGAGGGCTGTTGCTGTCCAGAGTCGCCCAGTTGTTCGTGGAGGCCTATGCGGTCAAGATGAGAGGCGGCTATTTCCGGTTCCAGGCCCAATACCTGCGACGCATCCGGGTTCCCGAGCTGTCGAAGGTGAAGCCCAGCGCCCGCACGGAGCTGAGAAAGGCCTTTCGGGGGCGCGATGCGGAGCGCGCCACCCGGATTGCGCTGGAGCTGTATGACATCGGCGAGATCCCGCGGTAGGAGAGGACCGGTAGAGGGCGAATCAGCGTCCGATGAACCGAGAAGAGTTCGAAAGCGCCATCCGGTCCCACTGGGAAGTGCGCACTGGTCAGCAGGACAAGCAGCTCGCTTTGGGCAAGGCCGACGCCGGGCGACGAGGGGCGGTTACAGGCGGCGCCCACATGGACGCCATGGCCCTGGTGATGGAACGGATCTTCATCGATGCGGGCTTCCCTGCACACTCCATCAGCCGGTCCTCCTCTGTCGAACTTCCCGGGTACTTCCGCCCTGAGAAGAAGTGGGACCTCGTCGTGGTGCATGAGGGCACCCTCGCCGCCGCGATTGAGTTCAAGAGCCAGGTAGGCCCGTCGTTCGGCAACAACTATAACAACCGTACGGAAGAAGCCATCGGCTCCGCCACCGACGTGTGGACGGCCTTCCGCGAGGGTCGATTCGGCACCGCCCGGCCGTGGCTCGGATATCTCTTCCTTCTCGAGGAGGCGCCCAAGTCGACCAGCCCGGTGCGCGTGCGCGAGCCGTTCTATGAGGTCGACCCGGTCTTCAAGGGCGCGTCGTACAAGCAGCGTTACGAGATCTTCTGTCGGCGGCTTCTGTTGGAGCGCCTGTATGACGCCGTGTGCTTTGTCACCTCCTCCGCAGATCTTGGGTCGCCCATCCATGAGCCGGCCCACGACCTGGACTTCGCTGCTTTCATGGCCGCGATTCGTGCCCGAGCGGCGTACCTATTGGCTGCGAATCGTTGAGTCGGATGGGCCTGGGAACGCTTCCGCGGTTGCCGGCTGGGCGAGGTGCCGGAATTCCTCGGCCAGTGCCTCTGTCGCCGTCTGCGCTTCGACATCGACGGGATCGAGCGCTTCAAGCGCGTCGGCGACCAACGCACATCCGGCAGGGCCCAGAGCGGCAACCAGTCGAGCGATCGTTTCAAACCTGGTCATGCCGCTAGTAGCGTCGCTTCGCAAAAGTTCGCCCCCCATAT
This sequence comes from Conexibacter sp., assembly GCA_025964295.1. The sequence goes on along the minus strand of JAOPZD010000112.1, from coordinate 6,394 downwards.
GGTCTCCCAGCTCGGCGCCGGCACCTCGCGGCGGGGGAGTTCGCCTCGCCGTCGCAGGCTAGGCTCACGCATGTGTCCGATCCGGCTTTGACCACCGTCCAGCGCAAGGGCGAGATCCTTCTGGCGTTGCTTCCGTTGTTGGCCGCCGAAGCAGATGGGGTCGCCGCGAAGGACGCCATTCAAGGCGTCGAGCGTGCGTTGACGCTCACCGAATACGAGGAGGGATCCTTCGACTCCGGTGGTCGGCGGTTTCCACGCATCGTCCGCTTCACGACCATCACGGCGGTGCACGCCGGTTGGATGAACAAGAGCGGCGGCATCTGGACGATCACCGACGCCGGGACGGCCGCGCTAGCCCAGCATCGGTCCCCGGAAGCGCTGTTCAAGGCTGCGAGGACGCTGTATCGCCAGTGGAAGAAGGAGCGGCGACCTGACGTCACCGACGACGTCGACGATGAGGACGAGGTGAAGGTCGCGACGACGCTGGAGGACGCCGAAGACCAGGCTCGAACCGAGATCCTGGACTACGTCGGCAAGCTCGATCCCTTCGTGTTCCAGGAGATCTGCCGAAAGCTGATCGAGGCTCTCGGGCATGAGGTCGTGTGGGTGTCGCCGCCCGGTCCCGACGGCGGGATCGACCTCGTCGCCTACGCCGACGCGATCGGCGTTTACGGCCGCCGCATCAAAGGTCAGGCCAAGCGGACGCCAAAGAGCAAGCAGGACTCCGGTGACGTCCAGCAGTTCCTCTCGACGATCGCCACCGACGACGTCGGGGTCTTCATCGCGCTGGGCGGCTTCACGCGGAGCGCGATGGCGCTGGCACGCGGAGACCAGCGCCGGCTCATTCTCATCGATGGCCCGCGACTGCTCCGCCTGTGGATCGAGTACTACGACAAGCTTGATGAGGAAGGCCGCAATCTTCTGCGGCTCAAGCCCATCCACTACCTCGTCCGGGACTGACGGCGCCCCGGGAGAAGGACCGCGCCGAGATCAGTCCGCCGCGCTCGGCGGCCCCGTGACCAGCCGCAGGTGCTCCAGCGCCACGTCGCGCGCCCACTCGATGTGCGCCTTCATCCGCGACTCGGCCTTCGCGGCGTCGCGCTTCTCCAGAGCCGCGAGGATCCCGAGGTGGTCCTTCCAGGCCGTGGTGCGGTTCTCGGCCGAGTAGGTCATGTAGGACTTGTAGATGAGCGGCACGGCGGAGACCTGGCGGATCATGGCCTCGAGGCGCTCGCTGCCGGCGGCGGCCACGATCGTGCCGTGGAAGACGAAGTTCTCGTCGACGAGCTTGGGGAGGTCCTCGTCCTCCTTCTGCAGCTCGCCGTAGCGCTCGCAGCTTGCGCGCAGCGTCGCGAAGTCGGCGTCGGTGAGGCGGCCTGCGGCGATGCGGGCGGCGTGGCCTTCGAGGATCGCGCGCAGCGAGTGGAGCTCGTGCAGGTCGTCGTGGCTGAAGCTGCGGACCGCCGCGGGGCGGTTGGGCGGCATCTCGACCAGGCCGTCGGAGTGCAGGCGCAGCAGCGCCTCGCGGACCGGCGTGCGGCTGATGCCGAGCTGGCGTGCCAGGCTCTCCTCCCCGAGGACCTGCCCGCCGGCGAGCTCGCCCGAGAGGATGGCCTGGCGCAGCACGCGGGCCGCCGCCACGCTCGTCTTCTCTCCCAAGACGACTGACTGGTCAACGCTGAAGGACACGGGGTGGGATTCTACGGTGGCGACGGACGTCCGCATACAAGCGTGTTGCACAGCGTATACATGTATGCAACCCTGATGGGGCATGTACGACGAGAACACCGAGCAGACGTACGAGCGGGCCGGCTTCGGCGCCCCGGTCCGGCGCGGCGCGCGGCCGGCGATCGTGGTCGTCGACCTGAGCCGCGGGTTCACCGAGCCGCAGTGGCCGACCGGGGCCGACCTGACCGACGTGGTCACGGCAACCGCAAGGGTCGTCGCGGCCGCGCGCGATATCGGCGCCCCCGTGGTCTTCACGACGATCGCCTACGACGCCGCCGAGGCCGAGGGCGGCGCCTCCGCCTGGCTCGACAAGGCGCCGGGGCTGCGGATCCTGCGCTCCGGCTCCGAGCTCGTCGACCTCGACCCGCGCCTGCCGGTCGCCGAGCGCGACGCGCTGATCGTCAAGAAGGGCGCGTCCGCGTTCTTCGGGACCCACCTCGCCGCGACGCTCACCAGCCTCGGCGCGGACACCGTGATCGTCTGCGGCGCGACCACGAGCGGCTGCGTCCGCGCCAGCGTGGTCGACGCGGTCCAGTCCGGCTTCCCGACGCTGGTCCCGCGCGAGTGCGTCGGCGACCGCGCGCCCGGCCCGCACGACGCGGCCCTGTTCGACATCGACGCCAAGTACGGCGACGTCGTCGCGCTCGACGACGTGCTCGCCTACCTCGCCGGCCTCGCGGCGGTCGAGGCGGCCGGCGCATGAACGTCGTCCTGCTGCCGGGCGACGGCATCGGACCGGAGGTCGTGGCCGAGGCGGCCCGGGTCCTGGCCGTGGTCGACGCCGACATCGCGCTCGCCGAGCACGCGATCGGCGCCGCCGCCATCGCGGCCTTCGGCGACCCGCTGCCCGACGCGACGCTGCAGGCCTGCCGCGCGGCCGACGCGGTCCTGATGGGCGCCGTCGGCTCGGGCGACTACGCCTGGTCGGCGCGCAACCCCGAGGACGGCATGTTCGCGCTGCGCCGCGAGCTCGACGTGTACGCCAACCTGCGACCGTCCACGGGCGACGGCATCGACCTGATGATCGTGCGCGAGCTGATCGGCGGCCTCTACTTCGGCGCGCGCGGCACGCGGCCCGACGGCACGGTCTTCGACACCTGCGAGTACCACCCCGACCAGGTCCGCCGCGTGGTGCGCAAGGGCTTCGAGCTCGCGCGGGCGCGGTCGGGCCGGCTGACCTCGGTCGACAAGGCCAACGTCCTGGCCACCTCGCGCATGTGGCGCGGCATCGCCGAGGAGCTGGCCGCCGACTTCCCCGACGTCGCGCTCGACCACCTGCTGGTCGACACCGCCGCCATGCGGCTGGTCCAGGACCCGACGCAGTTCGACGTCATCGTCACCGAGAACACCTTCGGCGACATCCTGTCCGACATCGCCGCCGCGCTCACCGGCGGCCTGGGCGAGGCCGCCTCGGCCTGCCTGAGCGATCACGGCCCCGGGCTCTTCGAGCCCGTCCACGGCACCGCGCCGGACATCGCCGGCCGCGGGGTGGCCAACCCGACCGCGACGATCCGCTCGGCGGCGCTGCTGCTCGAGCACGGGCTCGGCAACGCGGAGGGCGCCCAGCGCCTCGACGCCGCGCTGGACCGGGTCGCCGCCCACGGCGGCACGCCCGACCGGGGCGGGACCTGGACGACCTCGCAGCTGGGCGACGCGCTGATCGCCGAGCTCGCAGCCGACAAGGAGGCCGGCGGTGTCGGCGCCTAGCGTCAGCGCGGAGGCCCGCGCGGACCTCGACCACGTCGCCGCCGAGAGCCGCTGGGCGCGCAGCGGCGACGTCGCGCTCCACGTCCTCGACTACGGCGGCGACGCGCGCCCGCTCGTGGTCCTGCCCGGCATCACCAGCCCCGCCGTCACGTGGGACTTCGTCGTCCGCGAGCTGCGCGACCTCGTGCGCCCCGTCGTGCTCGACCTCCGCGGCCGCGGCCTGTCGGACACCGGGCCGTCCTACACGGTGGCCGACTACGCGGCCGACCTCGACGCCGTCCTCGCCGAGCTGGACCTCGCCGGGCAGGACCCCATCCTGCTCGGCCACTCGATGGGCGCGCGGATCGCCAGCTACGCGGCGGCCCGGAGCAGCACGGACTTCGCCGCGTCGATCATCGTCGACCCGCCGCTCAGCGGCCCGGGCCGCGGCGGCTACCCGACCTCGCGCGAGGCGTTCCTGGAGCAGCTGCACGAGGGTCAGCGCGGCACCACCGCCGACGCCGTCCAGCGCTTCTACCCGCGCTGGCCGCGCCCCGAGCTCGAGCTGCGCGCCCGCTGGGTGGCCACCTGCGACGAGGCGGCGGTGCTGGAGAGCTTCCGCCTCTTCAGCGAGGTGGAGGACTTCTTCGCGTGGTGGCCGGAGGTGCAGGCGCCGACGGCGCTCATCCACGGCGGCGCGAGCCCGGTGGTCACGGCCGAGGGAGCGCGGGAGGCGGCGCAGGCCAACCCCGCGGCGACCATCCATGAGGTGCAGGGAGCCGGTCACATGGTTCCCTGGGACGAGCTCGACGCCTTCCTGGCGACGGTCCGTCCCCTGCTGGCAGCACACGTCTGAACGAGCAACGAGGAGAGAGAGTCACATATGCGCGTCCCCACCTTCGTGGAAATGTGCCGTGAGGAGCTCGCGCTCTGCGGCATCGTGGAGGGCAGCACCGTCGCCGTGCTGTCGCAGGGCCATCAGCGCTCGGAGTACGTCGACGCCTTCCTCGCGGCGGCCGACGCCCTCGGCGCGACGGCGTTCAACGTGAACCTGCCGCACGTGGGCGGGAGCCTGGACGGCGACGTCGGCGCCTGGGAGGTCGGCGAGACCCCGCTGGCCGGCAACCGCCCGGCGATCGAGGCGCTCAAGGGCGTCGACCTCGTCATCGACACGATCTTCCTGCTGTTCTCCAAGGAGCAGCTGGAGATCCAGGAGTCGGGCACGCGCGTGCTGCTCTGCATCGAGCCGCTGGAGCACATCCGCGCGATGGCGCCGTCACGCCGCCTGCGCGAGCGCGTCGAGGCCGGCGGCGAGCTGCTGGGCGCGGCCAAGGAGCTGCGCTTCACCAACGCGGCCGGCAGCGACGTCACCTACAAGCTGGGGTCCTACCCGGTCATCACGCAGTACGGCTACACCGACACGCCGGGCCGCTGGGACCACTGGCCCTCGGGCTTCCTCTTCACCGGCGGCGCCGACGACGGCGTCGACGGCAAGGTCGTGATCGCCCCCGGCGACATCATCTTCCCGTTCAAGTCCTACGTGCAGACCCCGATCGAGCTGACGATCGAGGCCGGGCGCATCGAGCACATAGGCGGCACCGTCGACGCCGACCTGCTGCGCGAGTACATGGCCTCGTTCAAGGACCCCGACGCCTACGGCATCGCCCACATCGGCTGGGGGATGCTGGAGACCGCCCAGTGGTCGATCCTGGCCACCGACCGCCGCGGCATGGGCATGCACGGCCGCTCGTTCTACGGCAACGTCCTGTTCTCCACCGGCCCCAACGGCGAGCTCGGCGGCCCCAACGAGACGCTCTGCCACGTCGACGTCCCGATGCGCAACTGCACGCTGTACCTCGACGACGAGCCGATCGTCGTCGACGGCGACATCGTCGTCGAGGCCCTGAAGGCCGACGACGTCCCGGCCCGGGTCTGAGCATGAGCGCCACCGACGCCGCCCGCTCCTTCCTCAGCCCGCACGCGGTCACCACGCCCGCGGGCGCCGAGGGCTGGCAGGAGCTGTACCCCTACTACGCGCTGCTCAGCGACGCCACCAAGGACGTCGAGGAGCGCGAGCTGTGGTTCTTCGACGGCATGCACAACCCGTCGCCGATCTACCCGTTCGACACGATCATGACCGAGAACTGGTGGGTGGCGTGCAACCAGCTGACCACCCGCGTCTGGCAGATCCCGCCGTCGTGGGGCATCGACCACCGCATCATCAACGGGTACCTGTACATCAGCCCGCGCGGCGTCTCGGACCCCGAGCAGATCGCCCAGCGCGCCGAGCACTTCGCGCGCCGCGCCGGCCACTACTACGCCAACTGGGACGAGATCTACGACAACTGGATCGTCAAGGCCGAGGACTGCATCGCGCGCCTGAAGGCGATCACGTTCACGCCGCTGCCCGATCGCGAGCAGGAGGCCTTCGTCACCGAGCACCGCGGCCTCTTCAGCTCCTACGACCTGCTCACGTCCTATGACCGCCTGATCGAGAACCTCTTCGAGATGGGGGCCTACCACTTCGAGATGCTCAACCTCGGGTACGGCGCGTACCTGACGTTCAAGGAGTTCTGCCAGCAGGCGTTCCCGGGCATCACCGACCAGACCGTCGCGCGGATGGTGGCAGGGATCGACATCCTGCTCTTCCGCCCCGACGACGAGGTCCGCAAGCTCGCGCGCCTGGCCGTCGAGCTCGGGCTCGGCGGCCTGGTGCGCGACACCGCCGACGCCGACGAGCTGCTCGCCGCCATCGGCACCGCCCCGCGCGGCGACGAGTGGCTGGCGGCGCTCGAGCAGGCCAAGGACCCGTGGTTCTGGTACTCCACCGGCGCCGGCTACACGCACACCGATCGCGCCTGGATCGACGACCTGCGCCTGCCGTTCACGGCGATGCGCGGCTACATCGACAAGCTCGAGGCCGGCGAGGACATCGACCGCCCGCTGGAGCGCGTCCTGGAGGAGCGCACCCGCATCACGG
>JAOPZD010000347.1 GCA_025964295.1 Conexibacter sp. | reverse complement strand
GACGGCGCGCCTGCGCGCCGGCGATCGCGGTGCCCGCCAGCTCGGCGAACCGCGTCAGGCCGGCCTCGACGCCAGCGGGCAGCGGCCCGCCGCGGCCGGTGACGACCAACGTGCCCCACAGCCGGCCCCCGATGACGATCGGCGCGGCCGCGCTGGAGGAGAACCCGAGGGCGTAGGCCACCTGCGGCCAGTGGCCGGCGGCGCCCGAGAGGTCGTCGATCCGCGCCGCGCGCCCGGTGCTCTGCACCTGCTGCGTCGCCCCCTGGCCGCCGCCGGGGTCGCGCATCCCCACCGCGAGCCCCTCCGGAGCGCCGCTCAGGGCGGCGATCACGGTTCCGCCGGCTGGCTCGAAGCGCAGCAGGGTGGTGAACTCGACCCCCATGAGCCGGGACGTCTGCCGCACCACGTCGTCGAGGACCTCGTCGGGCGTCGCGTCGGCGGCGACGAGCTCGGCGACGTGGCGCATCGCCTCCTGCTCCTGGGAGACCTGCTGCAGCTCCTGGGCGAGCTCAATCCCGCGCACGGAGACCCCCGCCCTCCGGGCATCCCCGCTCCGGCGTCGTCGCTGGGGGATCGGTGTCGGCCAGGCCGACACTCTGCCACCGCCGGGCCGGCCGGGGCAAGGGCGCGGGCGCGTTCTCCTCGCCCGAGATCGCACGGTCGCGCGATGGCCCCGGCGCCGCGCCGCCGCCATGGTCGGTCGTGCCCCGTCGCCCGGCCCCACCCGGGCGAGCACAACCGAAGGAGCGTCTGATGAGCACCATCACCGTCGGCCAGGAGAACTCCGCCCCGATCGAGCTGTCCTACGAGGACCACGGGAGCGGGCCGCCGGTCGTGCTGCTCAGCGGCTGGCCGTTCGGCAGCCGCTCGTGGGAGCCGCAGGTCCACGCCCTGCTGGCGGCCGGCCATCGCGTGATCACCTACGACCGGCGCGGCTTCGGCCTGTCGAGCCGGCCGACCGAGGGCTATGACTTCGACACCCTCGCGGGCGACCTCGACAAGGTGCTGACCGAGCTCGACGTGCACGACGCGACCCTGGTCGGGTTCTCGCTCGGCACCGGGGAGCTGGCGCGCTACGTCGGCTCCCACGGGACCGACCGGCTCAAGGCGTGCGTGATCATCGAGAGCCTCGCGCCGTCGTTCGTGAAGTCCGACGAGAACCCCAACGGCATCGACCAGGCCGGAGTCGACGGCGTCCGGCAGGCGATCCTCGACGACCGGCCCGCCTGGCTGACGGGGCTGATCGGCGACTTCCTCAACCTCGACGACTACCTCGGCACCCGGGTCAGCGAGGACACCGTGCGCAACCTGTGGATCGACGGCGCCGCCGCGTCGCCGTTCGCGACCTGGGCCTGCGTGCTGACCTGGCTGGACGACTTCACGCGGGACATCCAGCGCATCGACGTCCCGACGCTGATCCTGCACGGGACCGCCGACCGGATCCTGTCCATCGACGGCCAGGGCCGGCGGCTGCACGCCGCGCTGCCCGATGCGCGCTACGTCGAGATCGAGGGCGGCCCGCACGTCATGTGCCTCAGCCACGCCGCCGAGGTCAACCGCGAGCTCCTGAGCTTCCTGCGCGAGACGGCGCCGGTCGCCGCGGCCGCGTGAGCGTCATGGCCGTCCAATCCCGCATCGTCCTCGAGCCCTCCGCGCAGGGCATCGTCGACGCCACCTCGACGCCGCCCTTCCTCTACGAGCTCGAGCCCGCCGCCGCGCGCAAGGTGCTCGACGACCTGCAGGCCGAGCCGATCGACAAGCTCCCCGTCGACGAGGAGTGGATCACGGTCCCCGCCGCCGTCGGCGACGCCCGCGTCCGCATCGTCAAGCCGGCCGGTGCCTCCGGGCCCCTGCCGGTCATCGTGTACATGCACGGAGGCGGCTGGATCCTCGGCAACGCCGGGACCCACGACCGGCTGGTGCGCGAGCTGGCGGTCGGCGCGGGCGCGGCGCTGCTGTTCGTCGAGTACCCCAACTCGCCCGAGGCCCGCTACCCGGTGGCCATCGAGCAGGGCTACGCCACCGCGCAGTGGGTGCTCCGCGACGGCGCGGGCAAGGGCCTCGATCCGACCCGCATGGCCGTCGCGGGCGAGTCGGTCGGCGGCAACATGGCCGCGGCGCTGACGCTCATGGCCAAGGAGCGCGGCGACGTCACGTTCCTGCAGACCTCGATGTACTACCCGGTCACCGACGCCGCGATGGACACCGACTCCTACGCGGAGTTCGCCACCGGCTACTACCTCACGCGCAAGGCGATGGAGTGGTTCTGGGACGCCTACATCCCCGACCACGAGCAGCGCTCGCAGATCACCGCCTCGCCCAACCAGGCGACGCTCGAGCAGGTCGCCGGCCTGCCGCCGACGCTGCTGCTCGTCGATGAGGCCGACGTCCTGCGCGACGAGGGCGAGGCCTACGCCGCCAAGCTGCGCCTCGCGGGCGTCCCGGTCACGACCGTGCGCTACGACGGCGTCGTGCACGACTTCATGTTGCTCAACGCCATGAGCGAGGCCAAGGCCACGCGCGCCGCGATCGCCCAGGCGACCGGCTTCCTGCGCCAGGCCTTCGGGGCGGAGGGCTGACGGCACGGCGTCGCGCGCTTCTGCCCGGGCGCGCAATAGCCTGGGCGTCGATGGTCCGGCCCTCGCCACCGAACGCGACGGTCGGGATCGAGCCGATGGGGTCGCACTTCGTCGTGACGACGGTGCCGGGCGATGGCCTGGCCGGTGCGCTGGCGACGCTGCCCCACTTCCTGCTCGATCCCGTCCGCGTGCCGCACCGGTGGAGCGCGCCGGCGGTGCCGCTCGTCGCGCGCGCCGTGCGGGCGCTGGT
>JAOPZD010000090.1 GCA_025964295.1 Conexibacter sp. | reverse complement strand
CGGTGGCGGACACGGGCGGCCTCGCGCCCGCGTTCGCGGCGGCACGGGCGCGCCTGGGCCTCATTGCGCTGCTGGTCGCCCTTGCCGCGGTCGCCTGGTGGTCGACCGCCGATCGCATGAGCGGGATGGACGCGGGCCCGGGGACGTCGCTCGGCGCGCTCGGCTGGTTCGCGGGCGTGTGGGTGGTGATGATGGCCGCGATGATGTTCCCGTCGGTGGCGCCGACGGTCGCGCTCTACGCGCGCATGGCCCGGCGTGCGCCCCGCACCGCGCCGCTGGTCTTCACGGCTGGCTACCTCGTGACGTGGACGGCCGCCGGGCTGCTCGCCTACGGGGCCTTCCGCGCGGGCCAGGCGCTGCTGGGCGACGAGCTGTCGTGGGACGGCGCCGGGCGGTGGCTGGCGGGCGCCACGCTCGTCGCTGCGGCGGGCTACGAGCTCACGCCGCTCAAGGACGTCTGCCTGGCCAAGTGCCGAAGTCCGCTCGGCTTCCTGCTGGGAGCGTGGCGCGACGGCCTGCCTGGGGCGCTGGAGATGGGCGCGCGCCACGGCGCCTGGTGCGTGGGTTGCTGCTGGGCGCTGATGTCGTCGCTGTTCGCGCTGGGTGTGATGAGCCTGGTGTGGATGGCGTTGGTGGCGGCGTTGATCGCGCTGGAGAAGACGCTGCCGTGGGGGCGGGGGGTGACGTACGGGACCGCGGTGGTATTGCTGGTGCTCGGCGTTGCGGTGATGGTGGCTCCGGAGGCGGTGCCGGGGTTGACGGTGCCGTCGGGGATGGATGGGGGGATGGGGATGGGGTGAGGGAGTGGTGCGGGGGGCAAGGGGAGGACGATGGCCGGATCCGTGGCCACGGTAACCACGCAGCGTTGTCATCCACTCGGCCACGTGCTTGCCAATGCAGCTCAAGGGCAAGCGCTTCCTCGCCGAGGACCGGGCAGTGAGTACCGACCTGGAGGATGCTGAGCGTCGCGAGCTACGGCTGAAGTCACGCGCCGCCACACTCGAGGCTCTGCAGAATCTCGGAGGCGAAGCGCGGCGCGACGCCATTGCCGAGCGCGCGTTGGCCGACGGCGGCTTCACACCGCGGGAGCTCGGTGCCCGGCCGCCGGAGGCAGCGGCGCATAAGAGTGCAACTGCGTGCCGGTCCTGGTGGTAGGGGCCACCGGGGCTGGGAGGAGGGCTGTCAGTCGGCGTTGTGGACGCGGGTGCGGGTGGGATCGGGCCCGGACGAAGGACGTGTTGACCGAGCCGCAGCTGGCGTCCTGGAGGTCACTGATCTCGGCGTAGGTGTGGCCGGTCAGGAACAGTGCGCTGGTGGGGCGACAGGGTGCCGTCACGTTGACATCGTCAGCCGAACGCCGGGCCGGCTGCTCGCGCGAGACTTGAGGATCGCGGGGCTTCCACCGCCGGCTTGGCGCTCCGCGGCGGTCACAGGATCGCGGGTTCCGGCTCCTAACAGAGGGTGCCCGGACATGGCGTCTCTGCGCCACATGCTGACCCGCTTTGTTTACCTTGATATAAACGCATGTACGAGCCAGTCCGGGTCGGCCGGAGCCGATCTTTGTTCTGGGTGACTGACGAGCAGGGTCGACATGTTGCCAAGTCCTACTTCTTGTCCCTCCGCGATCGTGAGCGAGCAGCACTGGATGCGGTCATCAGCCGGTTGGCCAACGAAGACGTGGAAGGCGTCGAGCGCTTCGGCCTCGACGATGGACCGCTTCGGCGGATCAGCGGTTTCGGCCACTGCCTCGTCTGCTTCGAGCACGACGGGAGCCTGATGATCGCCTCCGGATATCCGCGGGGGGATGACGCGGAGAACCTGCGCCGCGAGGCTGTCGCGGACGCCATGAAGATCTTCAACACCTACTTCAACAACGCAGAGTGAGGTTGTCATGAGCCCCAAAGCCACTCCGGTGGATTACGAGCAGCTTGTCACGGAGGAGGAGCTGATCCTCGAAGCGACCGAGGCTGTCGTGAAGTTGCTCAAGTCGACTGCGACGACCCGCCAGGAGCTCGCCGCGAGGCTCGGGAAGACGAAAGGCTTCGTGAGCCACCTCCTCTCGGGTGAGCGCAACATGACGCTGCGCAGCCTCGCGGACATGGGGTACGTCCTCGGGTTCCGGTTCCGGGTGGTGGCCGAGCCGCTGTCGTCCGGTTCTTACGCGCAGCGACGCGAGGCACGAGCTCCTCTTGCCGGTCCCGACCGACTCGGGACGCTCGAGGGTGGCGAGCGCTCGCCCGCGCGTGAGCGTTCAGACGAGCGGTGGGCGTCGCGGAAGGACCAGCCGGTGAACGTCGCCGACTGGAAGCGCTCGTTGGAGGATCGCGCTGAGCACGGGCGTTCGACGGTCGGGCCTGACTCCCACGAGTGGACGCTTGTCGGCTGACGCGATGAGTGCTGGCGGACCTCCCGCGGAGCCAGAGCGCGTCGGCCCGCGCAACGTCGACTTCAAGGCGGTGGCTCGCGTGTCGACGCAGGTGACGCTGAGCGCGGTCCGCTTGCGCATGGGGCACGCGGCCTTGAGCGTGGATGCGGAAGACGTTCCACCAGACTGGTCGCCTGCCTGCTTCGTGTGGTTCAGCACGCACGCCCACGTGGACAGCGAACGGTCGCGCTTGCGCGTGCACGCGAGCTTCGTGGCGCTCTACTTGCCGGGCTTCGACGGCGAGGCCGATGAGCTGCCCGACCCGGACGAGAGCGAGCCGGCCGTGGACGTCGAGGCCGGCTTCGAGCTCGTCTACGACTTCGCCGATCCCGACGCGTTCGACGACGACGACGCCGAACACTTCGCGTTCGCCAACGGCACGCTGCACGCATGGCCGTACTGGCGCGAGTTCGCCCACAGCGCGAGCGGGCGCATGGGCGTCGCGCCGCTGATCATCGGCACCTACAAGATCCCCTCGGTGCACGATCCCGGGCGCTAAATAGCCTGGAAAACGGGACTTGTATATGTTTGCATAAACTTCGTGCTACAGTACGAGGGGTGACCACGACTTCCGCTTACTCCTTCCCGCTCGCGAGCCGCTGATGACGACCCCCGCCGTCAGCGAGGCGGTCCGCGAGACCATGTGCCCGTCCGACCGCGTCGCGCGCTCGTGGGAGAGCGTTCTCGGTCAGGACGATGCGAAGCGCGCGCTCGTCAACCACGCGCTCCTGGCTTTGCAGCTGCGCGGCCAGTTCGACTTCGAGATCACCGCCGTCCACGGGCTCATCGCGCTCGTGGGGCCGCCCGGGACCGGCAAGACGACGCTCGCACGCGGCCTGGCTCAGAAGCTGGCTGAGGTCGTGCCCGGCCGCCGTGCGCGCCTCCTCGAAGTGTCGCCGCACGGGCTGATGAGCTCCGAGCACGGTCAAAGCCAGCAGCTCGTCGGCGAGCTCCTGACCGAGCACTTGCCCGGGTTGGCCCACGACGGCCTGCCGACGATCGTCCTCATCGACGAGGTCGAGTCGCTGGCCGTCGCGCGGAGCGAGACCTCGCTGGCCGCGAACCCGGTCGACGTCCATCGCGCGACCGACGCGGTCCTGACCGCGATCGACCGGCTCGCCTCCGAGGCGCCCAACCTCGTCTTCGTCGTGACCTCCAACTTCGTGCGCGGCCTTGACGACGCGTTCCTCTCGCGGGCCGACGTCGTCGTCGAGTTCGATCTTCCGAACGCAGACGCGCTCCACGCCATCCTCGTCGACGTCCTGACTGCGATGGGCGCGAAGTACCCCGCGCTGGCCGCGTTGGCCGAGGACCCGAAGCTCCGTCATGTCGCGGCGCGTGCGCAGGGCATCGACGGGCGCCAGGCTCGCAAGCTCGTGGGGCAGGCGCTGGCACGGCGGAGCGCGACCGCGGTGGACGCCGGCCAGCTCACGATCGGCGATCTCGGCGTCGCTGCAGACGAGCTGGCCGAGCGACTGGCGAAGGAGGACGCCCCTCGTGTCCGAGCGGCGTAGGACGGTCGCCGGGTCGCCGGAGCGGTCGGCGACCGAGACAGCCGACGTCTTGCTCGGCCTCGTGCGGGACACGCTTGCTCCGGCCGCGGCGCTGGATGGCGCCGCCGTCGCCAACCAGCTTCAGGCAGCACGGTCCGCTGTCCGCAAGCTCGTGACCGGGGGACACTTGGACGTGTCGCCCCTCGTGCTCGATGCGCCCCCGCTGCGTCTCTCGCTGTCCACGGTGTCCGGCGTCAAGGCCATCGACTTCGACGAGAACCTTAACACGGTTCAGGGCGCCGCGACCGCGACGACGTGGACGCTCCACGTGCCGACGCCGGAGCCGCTCGGCGCTTGGCTGTCCGACGATGTGCAGGGTCTCGAGAACGTGACGACGGACCCGCCGAAGGCCTACGAGTCGGCGCCGCCGGCAGCCGCTCTCAACGCGTCTGACCTCGACCTCGAAGCGCTGCGGCGCATCACCGGAGAAGCATGACGACCGGGATCCACACCAACATTACGACGGCGACGCGTGCGCAGACTGCTGTCCACGTCACCGGGGCGATCATGGACACGTTCCAGAACGTCCTGGCCAGCCTCGGCCTCACCTCGAGCTACCTCGACCGGCACTGGAACACCATCGAGGAGGGCCTCAAGGCCTGGATCGACGAGGGGTCCCTCGAGCACGTCGACCTCGAGTGCGGCGATCCGAAGGACCCGGACGCCGTCTTCTCGATCCCGCTCAGCTACCGGACGGCGGGCAACGGCGATCTCGCGTTCGTCACCAGCCATGCGCGGGTCGTGCGTGCGCTGGCCAAGCTGGAGTCCGTGCCCGCCGGCACGACCTACCGCGTGGTCGTCAAGACCAAGTCGTGGGCCACGGAGCTCGACGGATGGTCGTCGACCACCGCTGCCGACACGTCGGGACTGAGCTCGTATGAGCTCGGCGGGATCGCCGGCGCGCCGCACGCGTCCGCGTCCCTCACCTACTTCCACCGGAGCTGAGCATGGGCAAGACCGACACCGCGTTCACGAAGTTGAAGTCCAACCTGGAGATCACCCCGTCGGAGCAGGCTCTCGCCTCCCGTCGCCAGAACGAGATTCGCACGCACCTCGAGACGCAGTTCTCGCTCGACCGCAGCTTCCTGACCGGCTCCTACGCTCGCCACACCAAGACGAAGAAGTTGAAGGACGTCGACATCTTCTGCGTGCTCCGGAGCGATGGTGCCGACGCCGGCGTGCGCGAGCAGGACCCGATCACCATCCTCACTAAGCTGCAGAGCGCGCTCGGCGCGAAGTACACCGCGCCGACGCCGACCATCGGGCGACGTTCGTGCACGATCCAGTTCTCGACCACCGACGAGGTCCCGTCCTTCGACGTCGTGCTCGCGTTCGACCGCGACGGCGGCGGGTTCGACATCCCCGATCGCGTCGCCGGCGAATGGATCGCGTCTGACCCGTCCGTCCACAAGGCCAAGGCCACCGACAAGAACGCCGCGTGCGACGGCAAGTGGATCCCGCTCGTCAAGATGATCAAGGGGTTCAACCGGGAGTGGGAGAAGCCCGTCCGACCCTCGTTCCTGCTCGAGGTCATGGCGCTGGATCTCGTCAAGCCGCCGTTCGGTCGCTACCAGGACGAGATGGTGTTGTTCCTAGCCAACGCGGCCCGGAAGATCGAGGACGTGTGGCCCGACCCCGCCGGGCTCGGCCCCGACGTCAATACCTCCATGAGCACTACGGAGAAGAGCGTTGCCGCCGACCGCCTGGCCGAGGCGCTCGAAGTGGCTGAGCGGGCGGTGCGCCTCGAAGACGAGGGCCGCGAGGTCGCCGCGATCGACGCGTGGCGCGAGCTGTTCGGCAACCGCATGCCGAAGTCGTGACCGCGCCCAAAGGCCCAGCAGCCAGCGGCGCCCGGCTCCTTGGCGACGACTACCAACATCTGCTGACGTGGCTCTACGCGGCTCAGCTGCTGCGCGAAGATCCCGACGTGGTGCGGGTCGAGCTCGAGAAGCACGGTGCGGGCAACGTCGACGACATCGTCGTCCACCGCAAGGCGGGCGTGGGGGACTACCACCAGGTCAAGTTCACGACCAAGCCGGGCCAGCCGCTGACCGCGCGGTGGTTCACCGATCCGAGCGAGGCCAAGCGATCGCCGTTGCAGCGCTTCTACCACTCCTGGCTCACCCTGGGCAAGGACGACGCCAAGCCCAGCATGGTGCTCCACACCAACCGCTTGCCGGCGGCCGACGACCGCTTGCTCGCCTGCCTGGATGGAATGACCCTGAAGCTTGTTCCGAAGCTCAGGGTCGCCGGCAAGCGCAGCGGCGCGGGCAAGGTGCGTGCAGCCTGGGCGACCCACCTTGAGATCTCCGAGGATGAGCTTCTCGATCTGCTGGAGGACTTCCAGATCCGAGCCGGCCGCGCATCGCTCGGCGAGCTCCGAGAGCACTGCTCGTGGGTGATGGAGGCCGTGGGGTTGCTCGCGACGGCGGACGCGATCGACGCGGGCATGCTCGCGGTACGGCGCTGGGTCCAGGAGAACGTGCGCGAGGTCATGGCCGACGCCGTTGACCGGCTGGTCGACGAGCACTCTCTACGGGCGCCACGCCGGCGCGCGACGGTGCTCATCCAGGCGATCGCGCGCGATCCGATGCCCGAGCTCGCCGACGTCGCGCTCGACTGGACCGGCGCGTTCGAGGACGATCGACGGACTCCGGTCGACCCGGACGTCTGGCAGACCCGGCTCGCCGCCGAGCTGCGGACCGCCGAGCAGCACATCGCTGCCGCGGGCATCAGCGACGTCCGCCTCGCCGGCGCGTACCGCCTGACGCCGGCGCTCTACGCGGCCACGGTGTTCTGCGACATGAAGCAGTACAAGCTGGCGATCCCGGGCCGGTCCGGTGACAAGAGCTGGATCGGCGACATCACGACCGATGGGGCACTCTCAGAAACGGCGATCGAAGTGATCGAACGGCCGATCGAGGCCGGCGAGGAGCTTGCCGTGGGCATCAGCGTGTCCGCGGACGTGACCGACGACGTCCTTGCACACATCGCGGAGAGCGGTCTCCCGATCAGCGAGTTCGTCAACATCCGGGTCCCGAACATCGGCCGCGACGCGCTCGCCGACCCGGCCGCCATGCGCGGGTGGGCGGCCGCGGTGACTGACGAGTTGCGCGGGCTCGCCCATCGCCGTGCCGGTCGCGTGCACCTCTTCCTGGCGGTCCCGCGCCCCGCGGCCGTGCTCCTTGGCCATCAGTGGAACCGCATGCCGGTCACACAGCTCTGGGAGGAGTCGGGGGAGCCCGGACGCTACCTGCCGTCGTTTTCGGTCGGCGGCTGATCACCCTGTAAGCTCGCGGCCGGCTGAGCGTCGGGCCGCAATGCTGCGGCCGCCCGCCGCGAGGAGCTCGGACGCGTATGCCACCCGCGCGAAGACGGATGTGCGGCGATTGCGTGCGGTGTGTCCGCGACGGCGCGTTCTCCAGCCCTGCAGAGCTGCCCGCGAAGTCCCATCTGGAAGCCAAGGGGCAGCGATGCGAATCGTGATCGCGCACCGTTCCGCTAGCGCGACACCTACGTGCGCCGCAGTGCCGCGGCGGTCGCAGATGGGGCGTCTCCTTGTCGTCCGGGTGGCTCCCGACGATCCCTGCTCAAGGCCTACAACTTCTGGGTCCGACTCGGGTCCCGCTGGCCCTCCGCGGCGCCCTTTCAAGATGTACTGGTCGGTCGGGTTCCCGGCGTGTCCCCAACTCGTCGCTTCGAACCTCACCCAACCTCACGCACCCGCACGCGAAGCCTTGCTGCCGAGTCGAATACGCCTCATAGCGACCAGCTTGAACGTCGTCGTCGGTCGGCCCACCGGCGTCAGGGCGCCACTTTCTCGTGCCCGGCGGAGCCTTCCGTCGGCTACCTGTTGCCCTTCGCGCGGTTATGGGTGACGCACAACATCTCGCAGTTCTTGATGTCTGTGTCGCCGCCCTTTGACCAAGCGGTCACGTGGTCCGCCTCCATCTCGGCAAGGGCGTAGATGCGCGTCTTATTGGCGTTGTTCCCGAGCGCGCACAGTGGGCAGTTCGAAACGCCCTTGGCCTTGGCCTTGTCGGTCTGCTGCTTGTAGGCAGCGTGCTTGGTCGGTTCATCGAACAGCCGGACGCCGAGGAGCTGCGTATCGGCCTTGTTGCCCAAGAGGTATTCGTAGATACCCTTCTTGTCCCTTACCGCCGGGTCCCCACGAAGCGCATCAACGTCTGCATCGAGCGCAGCCGGGTTGTATGACATCGAGTGGAAACGCTCGTATAGCTCGCCCCAGGCGAGCCCCCGCATCTCCTTGTCAGGTGCGCGTGTGAAGACGCTTCCGGCCCAGTCGATGACGGTTGTGAAGTAGGTCTTCAGTTCCGCAATGTCCTTGACCCAGCGGTGTTGGGCGAGGTACGAGTCAACGGCGACGCCGTTCGCGGCCCCGAACCAACTCAGAGCAACCGCCAAGACTTCCTGCCGCTTCGGGTCGCCCTTCACGTACCAGGACCACTTCTGCATGTTCGCGTTCTGCGAGTTGCTGAACTCCGCCTTCGCCTTGGTCACGAACGGCCCGGCGTAGACCGCGTTCAAGAGCTCCTGAGGCTTGAGCGGAACGCCAGCGATGTTGATGGTCTGATACCAGTCCTTGATCTCCTTCTCGGTGCCCTGACATTCCCAAACGAGCAACTCGCTCTTGAGGATCTTCGTCTGGTACTCGACGGGCAACGAGGAGAACGTCTGCTCCTTGCCATCCTGGCGCACGGCGAACTTCCCCGTCGCGAATCGACCCACGCTGGTGATGCGCTGCTGGCCGTCGAGGACTTCGAGTCCGTCAGCAACCACGTTGAAGTAGATGAGCCCGAGGGGGTAGCCCTTGAGCAGCGAGTCGATGACGGCAACGTCCTTCTTGCCGTCGTTGTAGATGTAGTTGCGCTGGTACTCGGGCTGGATGACGAGCTTGCCGGCGAGGCCGAACAGGCCCTTGCCCTCAAGCTCGTTGTAGACGAAGCCCTCAACGACCTGCTCGACGGTGTAGTGCTTGAGGTCGGTCTTCACGGGCTGGTCCTGTGTCGAATGAACAGCCGCTGGAAGATTCGCTTCACGGGATAGCCCACGTCGAAGTACGTCCCGGGGCCGAAGTCATCAGTGCGAACGAAGCACCCCTGACCTCCCGTGTTGGACTTCATCCGCACGCCGTTGACCACGCGCTCCTTCCTGCCGTACGTCCTCGTGGGCGCATAGTCGCCCTGACTGCTCCCCACTATCTCGAACTGGTCGGGGTTGTATTTGTCCAAGAACGTGATTGGAACCCCCATCAGACCTTCGTAGTCGCTAGGGATGGCGTCCACGAACGGCACTTCGATGGCGGCGAAGTTGTCGTACGACGCATAGCCCACTCCGCGAACTTCCTTGTGCTTGCTGAACTTGATGTTTTCCGCTTTCGTCATCAGCTGAAGCGGTTCGTGACGTCGACCATGGTCGATGTTCGTGAACCAGCAGGAGTTGCCCTGTCGCGTGTAGTCGCGCTCCTCGTCTGGCGGGTAGCCGAGCTTCTCGGCCTTGAGTCGATCAGCCTCAGACACCGGCGTGCCCTTCGGAACGCCGAAGACCATGTCGGTGCTATTCGCTGTGGCGCCCTTCCACAGCTCGTTGGCCATGATGTGCGGGAAGACCTCGTTGTAGGTGATGGCGTTGCTGTTGCCAATCACCGACACCTTCCGTCCGCCGCCCATGACCCACGTCATGAAGGATCGGAAGAGGCTGAACGGCGGGTTCGTGATAACGAAGTCAGCCTGGTCGCGCAGCGCCGTCACTTCGGGGCTGCGGAAGTCGCCGTCGCCGTCGAGGTACTCGAACTGGAGGTCGTCGATGTTGACGACGCCGTCGGCGTTGACGTCCTCTGCCTCCAGCGTGAACTTCTTGCCGTTGGCGTGGGTCTTGGTTGTGTCGAACGCTGGGCTCTGCGACTCGAACAGGGTCGGCTGATAGTTGATGTTCGCCGGGTTGCTGTCGGGCGCGTACGAAGTCGAGATGAGCTTCTTCAGCCCGAAGTCCATGAAGTGCAGCGCGAAGAACTTCGTGAAGTTGCTCCACTCCGGGTCGTCGCAGGGAAGGAGGACGACCTTGCCCCGGAAGACGTCCGGGTCGTATTCCAAGTAGGCGTTCATCTCCCGCTCGATGTCCGCCCACTGCGTGTAGAACTCGTCGTTCCTGGCGGCCTTCGCAGCGCCTAGGTGGTGGTTGTTCGATCCATCATCAGGCGGCGACACGGCTACAGCACTCTAAAGGAGGGTGCCGACGTACCTGGAAATGGACGGCGGCGACTCCTCGCTCCACGCATCGAGCGAGGACCTCGCTCGCTAGGCGACCCCGATCGGGGTTCCGCGGGGTCCGCCCGGGTCCCGGCGTCCCGGACACCCTCGCCAAGACCGATGAACCTCTCGTTTTGCTGCGGTTTTCTTGGCGCCCGAGAGGTATCGGACCTCTCAACCTTTCGTCCCGGTAGGCGGTCGCAGGGTCTACCGGCTGTGCTAAGCGGCGCTTCTCGGCTGTGGTGGTGCGTGAGCAGTTGCTTTTCTCATGAGGCGAGCCATCCGCAACCCGACATGTAGGAGTCGCGTTCATGGTTCCAATGTGGTTCCAATCCGCCCAAGAGCAACCCCACGCAACCAAAGAAACTTCTCGCAAATAGCGGCCAAACCACCTAACCGGACTGCAGTCCGGACACCTCCTAACCCGAAGGTCGCAGTTTCAAGCGTTGCCCCCCAGGCTCGCCCGAAAGTCGTCGAAGAGGCGTCGCGGCGTTCTCGGGTGCCTCTAGCGTCGGGCCCGAAAGGGTGGGCCTAGACGGCCGACGGGCTGCCGCGCACGCATGCGAGGTGGAGTTGCG
>JAOPZD010000076.1 GCA_025964295.1 Conexibacter sp. | reverse complement strand
GAGCAGGGGCGCGACGGCTCCCCCTCGGCGGCGCCGACGCGCGCGGGAGCACGGTCCCGCCGGCCGAGGGCCTCTCACTCGGTGAACGTCCAGAGCTTGTTCCCGAGGACGTTGCACGGCGTCGCGGCCGCGACGGCGATCGCCTGGGCGGCGACCTCCTTGAGCCCCGCCGAGCTGACCAGGACCTCGAGCAGCGCCAGGTTCACCAGGAACGCGCCCACGCTGACCACCAGGAACCGGAACGCCTGCTGTCCGGCGTCGCCGGTGCGGGCGGCGAACGTCCAGTGCCGGTTCCACCAGAAGTTGTTGGTGACCGCCACGAGGAACGCCACGACGGCCGCACCGCGGAAGTCGATGTTCAGCACGTGGACGCAGACCGCGAACGTCGCCAGGTTGACGATGTAGCCGCTGGCGCCCACGGCGGTGAACCGTGCGAGCTGCCACCAGTTGTGGGCGTGGCG
Organism: Conexibacter sp.; assembly: GCA_025964295.1. The sequence goes on along the minus strand of JAOPZD010000076.1, from coordinate 7,410 downwards.
CACGCCGCGACGAAGGCGGTCCCGGCGGCGGAGCCTGTCGAGGGCGTCGGGCACTGGCGCGCAGGCTACCCGGACCGCCTGAGGGCAGCCTCAGCAGAGGTGCCTAGGGGGCGCCGAAGTGTCCGCGGACCATCGGCGCCACGTCGGTGATCGACCAGGCGCCCGGGCCGGTTGCGGGGGGTGCGTCGACGCCGCAGAAGGCCAGCGCGCCGAGGGAGTCGGAGTGGTGCAGCGAGCCGTGGCTGCCGCCGCCGACGTGATCGGCGCCGCCCCAGTCGGGGAACTCGTAGCCGGGTGCGGCGCTGATCAGGACGTCGCCGGAGGTCGCGCAGGTCAGCGCGGCCCAGACGCGGCGCAGCGCGTCGGGGTAGTCGGGGCTGGAGAAGGCGCCGTCGGAGGTGGCGGCGCTCAGCGCACCCAGGTCGCCCTCGACCGCCCAGGCGTTGCCGCGGGCGTCGGCGAGGCCGCCGCCGGGCGCGAAGCGCAGCTCGCCGCGCCCGACGCCCTGGATCACGCCGCGGCCGTCCGGGTCGCGGTAGGCGACGACGTCGACGCCCGGGATCTCCGCGGCGGTCCGCACCACCCGCGGGACGACCGTCCCGCGCGCCTGGTCGACCAACCCGTACACCATCGCCGCGCGCTGGTTGGGGCACAGCGCCAGCTCGGCCTCGTCGACCGGGCTGCCGCCGGGGCCCGCGACCTCCCAGTCGCCGAACGCTCCCTGCAGGTCGATGCGCTGCTCGACCGGCGCGTGGGAGTGATCGGCGCAGACGATCACCGCGTGGGTGTCGAGGAACCGCTCCAGCCCGCCCGCCGCCTCGGCGACGCGGCCGATCTGCGCGTCGGCGGCCGCGATCGACACCGGCTGCGCGTGCGGGCCGTTCTTGTGGGAGTGCGTGTCGTTGTCGGGCAGCGACAGCAGCAGGAAGTCGTACAGGTCGCGGGCGGCGAGCCACGCGCCGACGCAGCCCGAGTGCTGGTCGCGGATCCCCGGCAGCCCCATCTGGCTGCGGCAGCCCGTCTCGCGGCTGGCGAAGATGTCGGCGTAGAAGAGCTCGCGCGGCCCGAGCACGGGCTTGCGGAACAGCTGGCCGGCCAGGCGGGTGAGCGCCGTCTCGCGGCTGACGCGGTGCTCGTGGCGGCCCCGGTAGACGAGGTACGTGGTCCCGGCCGTGCGGACGCCGGCGTCATCGAGCGACTCGTAGATCGTGTGCGCCTCGGGCGCCAGGTGCGCGCCGTTGAGGTTGTACACCGTGTCGGTCAGCTGCTTGGCGATGCCGAGCCTGCGCGCCGCGCGAAACGACGAGCCGTATTCCACGTAGCGGCGCTCGTCGCGCTTCCACCAGTTCATCGCCGCGATGCGGTGGCGGTCCTGCAGCACGCCGGTGGCGATCGACGTCGCGCAGACCGGCGTCACCGACGGGAACGCGGCGCACAGCTCCGGGACCCACGAGCCGCGCTCGCGGATCGCCGCGATGACCGGCGCGTCGCCGCGCTGCACCGCGCGGTCCACCATGGAGGGCTTGCAGCCGTCGATGACCGCCAGGAGCAGGCGTCGCATCGGCTCTCAGCGCAGGATGCGCAGGCCGGCGTACTTCTGGTCGCTGCGGCGTCGGCCGGTGACCAGCAGGGCGACCAGGAAGCCGATCGCGACGATCGCCAGCGGCGGGAAGAGCACGCTGGCGCCCGCGACGACCAGCCCGGCGGCCTCGCCGTAGAACGGCAGGGCGGCGGCCGCCTGGGCGTCCCCGGCGCTGGCGAAGCGCGCGCGGACGCGGCTGAACAGGGACCGCGACACCGTGTTGGCCAGCAGCGCGATCGCGGCTCCGGCGATCAGCCCGTACCACCACGTGCTGTGGCGGTCGTTGATCGAGGCGGCGCACAGCAGCGCTCCGAGCCCGATCCCGATGCCGCTCAGCGCGGCCTCGCCGGGCGGGGTCTCCAGCAGCCGGCGGGTGAACACCGTGGCGATCAGCGCGACCACCAGGACGAGCATCCAGATCGGCGACTCCAGGAACGCGAACGCGGTCCCGTCGAAGTCGACGCCGACGTCGCCGGAGGCCAGGGCGCCGGCGAGGAGGGCGGGCAGGAACGGGCGCAGGCCGGTCGCGGAGGCGAGGCCGAGCCCTTGGAGGATGTCGAGGACGAGCTTCATCGGTACCGTGCCTCGGGACCATGACAGACCGAAGGTCCGAAGGTCCCGACGGCGAAGGGAGCCAGGGCATGCCCCGCTCCCGCCGCCCCCAACGCTCGTCCGCGCACGAGCTGGAGCGCTACGCCGGGCTGTTCGCGTCGCGCACGCGCGCGATGAAGTCCTCGGCGATGCGGGACCTGATGGCGATCACCGAGCGCCCCGAGGTCATCTCGCTGGCCGGCGGGCTGCCGGACACGTCGACCTTCCCGGCCGAGTCGTTCGCGTCGATCATGGCCAAGGTGGCGGCCACGTCGACCGCCGCGGCGCTGCAGTACGGACCGACCGAGGGGCTGGCGATCGTCAAGGACGCCATCCAGCACGTGATGCGCGCCGAGGGCGCCGAGGTCGACCCCGAGGACATCCTGGTCACCACCGGCGGCCAGCAGGTGATCGACCTCGTCTGCAAGACGCTGATCGACCCGGGCGACGTGATCGTCGCCGAGGCGCCGACCTACCCCGGCGCGATCCCGGCGTTCTGCTCCTACCAGGCCGACGTCGTCCAGATCGAGATGGACCGCGACGGGATGCCGATCGACGTCCTCGAGGAGACGCTCGACCGCCTCGAGCGCGAGGGCCGGCGCCCGAAGTTCATCTACACGATCCCGAACTTCCAGAACCCGGGCGGCGTGACGATGTCCCTGCCCCGTCGCCGGCGGCTGGTGGAGGTCGCCGCCGAGCGCGAGCTGCTGGTGCTGGAGGACAACCCCTATGGGTTGCTGCGCTACGAGGGCGAGCCGCTGCCGACGCTGCTGCAGCTCAGCGGCGGCGACTTCATCATCTACCTGGGCACGTTCTCCAAGATCCTGTCGGCGGGGCTGCGCCTGGGCTGGGCGGTCGCGCCCGCGCCGGTGCTGCAGAAGATGAACATGGGCAAGCAGGGCGCGGACCTGTGCACCTCCTCGCTGACCCAGCACTTCGTCTCCCAGTACTTCCGCGAGGGTCAGTGGGAGCCGTACCTGGAGTCGCTCAAGCGCCTCTACCACGGCCGCCGCGACACGCTGCTCGGCGCGCTCGCCGAGCACTTCCCGGCCGAGGCGACGTGGACCCAGCCCGAGGGCGGCCTGTTCGTCTGGGCGACGCTGCCGACCCAGATCGACACCACCGACCTGCTCGCCCGCGCCCTGCAGCGCAACGTGGCGTTCGTCCCGGGGCGCGGCGCCTACCTCGACGGCCGCGGCGGCGCGTCGATGCGGCTGAACTTCTCCGGCGTCGGCGACGCGGACATCCGCGAGGGCGTGCGGCGCATCGGCGAGGTCGTCTCCGAGCAGCTCGAGCTGTTCGGCGCGCTCACGGGATCCCGGCCCGCGCCCGCCGCACCGGAGCGCGAGGCGACGGCTCCCGCTCCGGATGCCGAGCTGGCCGACGTCCTGCACCTGCCGCGCAAACAGGCGGGCGAGGCACGGCGCTCGTCCCAATGAGCCGCGTGGCGGTCCTGAAGGGCGGGCGCTCGCTGGAGCGCGAGGTCTCGCTGCGCTCGGGCGCGCGCGTCGAGGATGCGCTCAAGCGCCGCGGCCACGAGGCGATCGGGATCGACGTCGACCACGACCTCGTCCGCCGGCTGCGCGAGCTGGCGCCCGACGTCTGCTTCCTGGCGCTGCACGGCCGCGACGGCGAGGACGGCACGGTCCAGGAGCTGCTCGAGATCCTCGGTCTGCCGTACACGGGCTCGGGCGTCTCGGCGTGCATCAGCTGCGCCGACAAGGTGCTGGCCAAGCACCACATGGTCGACGCGGGCCTGCCGACGCCGGACTTCGTCGCGTTCACCGAGACCGCGTTCAAGCAGCTCGGCGCGGCGGAGGCGCTCGGGGAGATCGCCGAGCGGATCGGCTTCCCGATGGTCGTCAAGCCCGCCGATCAGGGCAGCGCGCTGGGGCTGCGGATCGCCCGCGACGCCGGCGAGGTGCCGGGCGCGCTGGTCGCGGCGCTGTCGTACTCGTCCAAGGTGCTGCTGGAGCGCCACGTGGTCGGTCGCGACCTGGCGGTGTCGGTGCTCGACGGCGCGGCGCTGCCGATCGTCGAGGCGGTCCCCGAGGGCGGCGTCTACGACTTCGACGCGCGCTATGAGATCGGGCGCTCGTCGTTCGTCTGCCCGGCCGACCTGCCGGACGAGCTGACCACCCGCGCCCAGGCGCTGGCCGTGTCGGTCCACGAGCTGCTCGGCTGCCGCGACGTGTCGCGCGTCGACCTGCTCTGCGACGAGGACGGCGGCCTGCACGTGCTGGAGGCCAACGTCATCCCCGGCATGACCGAGACGTCGCTGCTGCCCCAGGCGGCCGATGCGGCCGGCATCGCCTTCGACGACCTCATCGCGCGGCTGCTCGAGCGCGCGCTGGCGCGCGGCGCGGCGGGCGCCGGCGCGACCGCCTAGCTGTCGCCGGCGAAGTCCTCGGGCGAGACCTGGTCGAGGAACTCCTTGAAGCGGTCGACGACCTCCTCGGTGTCCTCGACCTCGGGCGCGAACTCGATCGCGGACTCCGCGCTGACCTCCTCGGCGGCGCAGATCGGCGCGCCGGAGCGGACGGCGAGCGCCAGCGCGTCGGAGGGGCGCGAGTCGATCTCGACGTCGCGGCCGTTGACCTGCAGCGTGATGGAGGCGAAGAAGGTGTTGTCGCGCAGCTCGGTCACCGAGACCTGCGTGCACTTGACCTCGAGCTCGCCGAGCATGTCGCAGAGCAGGTCATGGGTCATCGGGCGCGGCGTGGTCGCGCCCTGCAGCTTCATGAGGATCGCCGCCGCCTCCGGATGACCGATCCAGATGGGCAGGAACTTGTTGCTGTCGACCGTCTTCAGGAGCACGATCGGCTGCTTGCCGACCATGTCGAAGCTGACGCCGTAGATGACCATTTCCTGCACGAGAGAAGAGCTCCTCGGTGGTGTCCGGCCAGTATAGGCGGGGTCTGGCCCGGTCCTGAGTGCGGTCCGCGGGCCTCAGGCGGCGTGGAGCTGGGCGACCGCCGGGACCGCGATGGCGAGCACGGCGATGTCGTCGCGGCCGGCGGCCGAGGACTGCAGCGCGACGGCCCCGTCGGCCAGGCGATCGGCGATCGTGGCGGCGTCCGCGCCCCGGTTCTCCGACAGCGTGGCACGCACCCAGCCGGTGTTGAGGACGGCGCTGTCGTGTCCGACGTCGGTCAGCCCGTCGGTGTGCAGGACGACCGTGTCGCCGGGGCCGAGGTCGATGGTCTCGTCGACCAGCCGGGGGTCGGCGAAGGCGCCGAGCAGCCGGCCGGAGCCGCCTCCGGTCGTCACGCCGTCGGCACGGGCGACGATCGCGTGCGGGTGGCCGCCGCGGGCGAACTGGAGGCGCACGCCGGCCGCGCCGACCTCCAGGACGCCGAAGATCGCGGTGCAGAAGCGCGAGCCGGTCGGGTCCTGCTCGAGCAGCGCGTCGTTGAGGACGGTCAGGACCTCCGCGGGGCGCGGGTCGAGCATGGCGGCGGTGCGCACGGTGTGGCGGGCCAGCGCGGTGAGCGCGGCGGCCTCGGCGCCCTTGCCGCAGACGTCGCCGATGACGAGGCCCCAGCGGCCGTCGACCAGCGGGAAGACGTCGTAGAAGTCGCCGCCGATGCCGTCGCTGCAGGCGCGGTAGCGCGCGGCGATGTCGACGCCGGGGATCGTCGGCAGGCCGCTCGGCAGCAGGCTCTCCTGCAGGACGCGCGCGACGCGGTCGCGGTCGGCGAAGGCGCGGTCGCGCGCCTCGATCTCGCGCTGGGCGGCCTGGTAGAGGCGGGCGTTCTCGATCGCGACCGCCGCCTGCGCGGCGATGCCGACGACCAGGCGCTCGGCCTCCGCGTCGAAGCGGCCGGGCTCCGGGTGGCCGAAGAACAGGCCGCCGGCGACCTCGCCGTCGGAGGTGATCACCGGCGCCGCCAGGTAGCTGCGGACCGGCAGATGGCCCTCGGGCATCCCGTGGTAGGGCGCGCTGTGGCCGTAGCGCGGGTCGGCGAGGACGTCGTGCAGGCGGACGGGCGCCTCGCCGCCGAAGGTCGGCGCGAAGATCGCGGTGTTGCGCGGCATCGGAAAGCGCTCAAAGGCCTCGCGTGAAACGCCGGAGAGCGTGTACAACATGTAGGACTCGCCGGCAGGGTCGACCACGTTGTAGAAGAACGCGCCGAAGTGGGCGTGGGTGAGGTCGGTCGCGGCGTCGGTGGCGAGCTGGACGATCTCGGCGAGGTCCAGGCGCGAGGCGATCGCCTGGCCGACCTGCTGGAGCGCCTCGGCGCGGCGCTTCTCGCGCACCAGCTCGATGTGGTCGCGGTCGCGCTCGATGGCCAGCGCGGCGGTCTGCTGGAAGGAGGCCAGGAGCGCCTGGTCGTCCTCGTCGGGCGCGACCGGATGGTCGTGATAGATGGCGAAGGTGCCCAGCGGCTCGCCGTCGGCGTCCAGGATCGGGACCGACCAGCAGGCGCCGAGGCCGGCCGCGACGGCGAGCTCGCGGAAGTCGGCCCACAGCGGGTCGGTCGCGATGTCGGTGACGATGACCGGCTCGCGGCGGTGGGCCGCGGTGCCGCACGAGCCGGCGGCCGTGCCGATCGCGATGCCGTCGATCGCCGCGTTGTAGTCGGCCGGGAGGCTCGGTGCGGCGCCGTGGCGCAGGTGCGTGCCGTCCTCGTTGATGAGCAGGATCGAGGCCAGCGCGCCGCTGGCGGACTGCTGCTCGATGAGGAGCACCAGCCGTTCGAGGATCTGGGCCAGCGGCGCGTGGCGGGCGATCTGCTCGAAGACGTCCTTCTGGCCGCGCAACAGCGCGAGCATCCGCTCGTTCGGCGTCGGCACGGCGCCGCCATCCGTGGCTCGCGGGGCGTCCATGGCCGCACCATACCCCGGTCCGGCGAGGCTCAGCCACCGATCTTCGGGGCGCGCTCGAACGACGAAGGCCCCGGGGTCCGGGGCCTTGAAGTGGGCGATCCAGGATTCGAACCTGGGACCTCTTCCTTATCAGAGAAGCGCTCTAACCGACTGAGCTAATCGCCCGCTGCGGGGCGGAAGTGTAGCGCGGGCTCAGGCCCCGGCGCGGACTCGTCGGGCCAGCGCGAGCGCGTCGTCGAGGGACTCCAGCGCGAGCTCCACCTTGTAGCCGGTGCCACGCGGCTTGACCTTGACCTCGGTGCCCAGCGCGCCGCCGAGGGCGTCGGCGATCTCGGTCGCGGCGGCGGCCTGGTCGGGGTGGATCGCCCTGGCTGCGCCGCCGGCCCGGCCGGGCGCGCCGGCCGCCG
>JAOPZD010000040.1 GCA_025964295.1 Conexibacter sp. | reverse complement strand
CCGCGGCCGCCGCGGCGGTCAGCGCCCCCGCCACGCGGCGCAGGGCCGCGTCGCCGGCGAGGTGGCCGTGACGGTCGTTGTAGGTCTTGAAGTGGTCGAGGTCGACCATGACGACGGCCATCCCGCGCCCGCCGGCCAGCCCGGCGGCGAGCAGCCGCTCGAGCTCGGGCTCGATGCCGCGGCGGTTGAGCAGGCCCGTCAGCGCGTCGGTGTTGGCGGCGGCCGCCAGCGCGCGGCGCAGCACGAGCTCGCGCTGGGTCATCAGCCCCACCAGCGCGGTCATCAGCCCCACGCTGGAGACGGTCCCGATGAACGCGTCGAGGCGGTCGGTCCCGTAGGGGTTGACGACGGAGGCGACGCCGACGGTCACCGTCATCAGCGCCAGCGCGGCGACGACGAGCGGCCGGGCGCTGAAGTAGGCGAGGTGGACCAGCGGCCAGAGCAGGAAGAACGGCGTCACCCCGACGGCGTTGGAGGTGCCCAGGATCAGCCCGAGCAGCACGATGCTCAGCAGCGCGCCGGCCTGGATGACCCAGCGCCGGCCGGGGACCAGCGCCAGGACCAGGCCCGCCGCGCCGAGGCCCGTCGCGGCGGCCAGCTGGACCTCCTGCGCGGTCGCGGTCAGGTCGGCCTTGACGACCGAGCCCACGCCGCAGACCACGCTCCCGGCGACGAACAGCGCCAGCGCGACGCGACGCTCGAGGAGCGGGTCGTCTCGGTCGGGGAGCCGCGGTCCCATCCTCTGACGGGATCGGCATGTCCCAGCGGCCGTTGAGCCTTCTGGACATACGTCTGTCCGAAGCGGCGTCCCGCATTCCCTATAATCCGGGTCGGGTATTGGCGCGCGCTCCCGTCGCGCCTGCCCCGTCCCTCAAAGGAGAACCCCAATGGCGCTGACGATCGGCGACACCGCACCGGACTTCGAGGCCGATACCACCGAAGGCCGCATCAGCTTCCACGACTGGATCGGCGACGGCTGGGCCGTCCTGTTCTCGCATCCGCGCAACTTCACCCCCGTATGCACCACCGAGCTCGGCTACATGGCGTCCATCAAGCCGGAGTTCGACCGCCGCGGCGTGAAGATCATCGGCCTGTCGGTCGACCCGCTCGACAACCACGAGAAGTGGGCCCAGGACATCGCCGAGACCCAGGGCACCGCGCCCAACTACCCGCTCATCGCCGACACGGACTTCAACGTGTCCAAGTTGTACGGGATGCTCGGCGCCGACGTCGAGGGCGACCCGACCCAGCGCACGCCCGCCCAGAACGGCACGCTGCGCAACGTGTTCGTCATCGGCCCCGACAAGAAGGTCAAGCTGGTGCTCATCTACCCGATGACCACCGGCCGCAACTTCGACGAGGTCCTGCGCGTCATCGACTCGCTCCAGCTCACCGCCCAGCACGCCGTCGCGACGCCCGCGCAGTGGCAGCAGGGCGACGACGTCATCATCGCCGGCTCGGTCAGCGACGACCAGGCCAAGGAGAAGTACCCCGACGGCTGGGACGCGCCGCGGCCGTGGCTGCGCATCGTCCCGGCGCCTTAGGCGCCCGGCCGCACGTCGATGACGCCCGCCAGCGCGGTGTCCTCCGAGGACCCGCCGACGTAGACCGGCACGCGCCCGGCCGGCGTGACCCAGCGCTGGGCGCCGCTGTCCCAGTAGGACAGCGAGCGGCGCGGGATGGTGATCGTCACGTCGCGGCGCTCGCGCGGCGCGAGGGTCACGCGCGCGAAGCCGGCGAGCTGGCGCGGCGGCGTGTCAACGGACGCGGGCAGCCGGCCGACGTAGGCCTGAGCCACCTCGGCGCCGGGGATCCTGCTGCGGTTGCGCAGCCGGAACGACACCGTGACGTCGCCCTGGGGCTCGTTGCGGCGACCGTCGTCGACGCGCAGCCGCGTGTAGCGGAACGTGCTGTAGGACAGGCCGAACCCGAAGGGGTAGGACGGGCGCAGCCCGCGCTGCTGGAGGTTGCGGTAGCCGACGAAGACGCCCTCGTCATGTGGGGCGGTGTCGCCCTGGGCGATCGCCGGGACCTGCGACTCGTCGCGCGCGACGGTGGCGACGAGGTGCCCTGACGGGTTGACGTCGCCGAACAGGATGTCGGCAATGGCATTGCCCTGCTCCTGGCCCGGGTACCAGGCGTGCAGGATCGCGGCGACGCGGTCGTCCCACGTCGAGGTCTTGCTCGGCGCGCCGGTCTCGACGACGACCGTCGTGTCCGGGTTGGCCTGGGCGACCTGGCGGATCAGCTGGTCCTGCTCCTTGGGCAGGTCGAGCGACGGGCGGTCATAGCCCTCCGTCTCGTAGTCGCGGACGACGACGACCGCGGCGTCGGCGTCGCGCGCTTGGGCCACGGCGTCGCGCATGGCCGGCGCCATGACCGAGTCGGCGTGGGCCCAGGAGAACCGGACCTCGGCGCCCTGGTAGGTGCTGGCGGCCGGCGCGCTGTAGTCGATGCGGATCGCGTGCGGCGCGCCGGCGACCAGGTCGATGGACTTGGTCTGCGACGACAGCGCGCCGCTGTGGGTGATGAACGGCGTGCCGTCGACGTACAGCGTGGCGTCGCCGCGCGCGGTCAGCCCGAGCGTGTAGGTGGCGGTGTCGGGCGCGATCAGGTCGCCCGTCCAGCGCGCCGAGAGGTCGCCGAGGAAGGCGAAGTTGCCGCTGACCGCCACCGACTGCGTGGCCTTCGGCGAGGCGGCGTTGAACCCCGGGAAGTTCTGGAAGCCGAAGTTCACGTTGACGTTGGGGTCGGTCTCGGTCAGCGCCGGGGCGCCCGCGAACGTCGTGTTGGACCAGTACTCCGCGTGCAGGCCGCGGTCGGCGGCGCCGCCGCCGGCCGGGCGCAGCACGGTCGACGGGACGGGCGGGGCGCCGGGCAGCATGTCGCCCTCGTTGATCCCGTCGGTGCCGGGGGCGTAGGTGACGGTGACGCCGCTGCCCGCGCGGGCGCGGATGCCGTCCAGCGGGCTGACGGCGCCGGTCGGGTGCGAGATCTCCGAGGAGCCGCCGCCCTGGGCCGAGGTGTTGTCGGCGTCCGGGCCGATGACCGCGAGCGTGCGCAGCCGCCGCCCGGGGCGCAGCGGCAGCGCGTGGCGGCGGTTGCGCAGCAGGACGGCGCCCTCGTCGGCGACGCGCCGGGCCAGCTGGGCGTGGGCGGCCTCGTCGAAGCGATCGCTCTGCACGGGATGGTCGAAGAGGCCGAGGCCGACCATCGGGCGCAGGATGCGGCGCGCCATGTCGTCGAGGCGCCCCTGGGAGACCTGGCCGGCGGCGACGGCGACCACGAGCCGGTCGCCGAAGTTCGCGCTCCCGGGCCCCTGGTCGCCGGGCTGCTCCTGGTCGAGGCCGTTGTCGGCGGCGGCCACCGTGCTGGGCGTGGCGTTGTAGTCGCTCATGACGAAGCCCCGCAGGCCGTCCTGGGCCTTGAGCATGGTGTTCAACAACGGGTTCTCACACGCGAACGTGCCGTTGACCTTGTTGAAGGCGCACATCGCCGCGCCGGGATGGGCGGCCTGGACCGCCGTCTCGAAGGGCTTGTTGTAGACCTCGTGCAGCGTGCGGTCGTCCACGAGGGCGTCGACGGTGAAGCGGTTGGTCTCCTGGTCGTAGGCGACGAAGTGCTTGATGGTGGCCATGACGCCCGGGTTGGACTGCAGGCCGTCGATGAACTGCGTGCCCATCAGCCCGTTGAGCAGCGGGTCCTCGCCATAGCCCTCGAAGGCGCGGCCCCACAGCGGCGTGCGGGCGATGTCGACCGCCGGCGCGAGCTGCACGTTGTGGCCGGTGTGGAAGGCCTCGTCGCCGATCGCGGCGCCGACGGCGCGGACGAGGTCGAGGTCGAAGGTCGCCGACATCGCGGTCGCCGACGGGAACTGCGTCGAGCGGCGGTCGACGGCGGGGTTGGCGATGCGGACGCCGACGGGCCCGTCGGCCATGGTCAGCGCCGGGATGCCCAGGCGGGCGATCGGGTTGTCGTAGAAGCCGTAGTTGTTGTTGAGCTCGCCGGTGGCCAGGTCGGCCTTCTCGGCGTTGGTCATCTGCGCCAGCAGCGCGTCGGCCCGGGCCTCCACGGCGGGGTCGGCGTCCCACGTCGGCGGCGGCGCCTGCGCCCCGGCCGGGACGGCGATGGCGATCGACAAGCCGGCGGCGAGCACCGCGACCCACAACGACCCTGCACTGCGCATGACGCCTCCCTTCGCGAAGCGGCGCTTCGCATGGACCCGTGTGGCGTCATAGCCCTTCCGGTCGGCGGCGCCAAAAGTCGGCGTCTCCTGTGCGACGCGGCCGGCGCGCGGTGCGGGCGGGCGCGACCAACCCATGATCGTCCGCCCGCGCGCGCGGGCGGATTCCGGCGCGTCGCGCTCGTGTGGCGCTTGGCGGGGCGAGGCGGTGCAAGGGCTGCCGCGCTGGGCCCGAGCGGGTAGCCCGGTCGGGCGGAGGGCAGGCCGACGAACGACGCACCGCTCGGGAGAGCGGGCGTCCGCGGGCAGACGCGAGGCGGCGGTGAGGCGGCGCGACGCCGGACCGCGCCCGCCTCGGAGGAAGACGGGAGCGGTCCCGCGCCGCGCCGCCGGATGCCGTGGGCGAGCGGGTCGGTGAAGCGCTAGGTGGCCGGCGGCCGGCGCCGCACGCCGGTGCCGCAGCCGCCGGTCCGG
>JAOPZD010000680.1 GCA_025964295.1 Conexibacter sp. | reverse complement strand
GGCCGGCGGCGGCCAGGCCGAGCCGCGGCTGCTCGAGCTCGGGACGGGAACGGGCGAGACGGCCGCCCACGTGCTCGCGGCGCACCCGGGCGCGACGCTGGTCGGGATCGACGCCAGCGACGACATGCTCGCGCGGGCCCGCACGCGACTGCCGGCGGCCGACCTGCGGGTGGCGCGGCTGGAGGACCCGCTGCCGGAGGGGCCGTTCGACCTGGTGTTCTCGGCGCTCGCCGTGCATCACCTCGACGGGCCGGCGAAGGCGGACCTGTTCGCGCGCGTGGCCGCGGTCGTGGCGCCCGATGGCCGCTTCGTCCTGGGCGACCTGATCGTCCCCGAGGACCCGACCGACGTCGTCACGCCGATCGACGGGACGTTCGATCAGCCGAGCGGCGTCGAGGAGCAGCTGGCGTGGCTGGCGGCGGCGGGGTTGGAGGCGTCGCTGGCGTGGCGCGAGCGGGATCTTGCGGTGCTGGTCGGCGTGCGCGGCTGAGCGGCGGCGGGGCCGCGGCGTTCGCCCGGCCCGGACTTAAGTCCCAGTGCAACCGCGACCCGCCGCCGGAGAGCCTTCACGCATCGACAACAGCGAAGCAGTGAGGAGCTGATCGTCCCGATGACCATGAAGCGCACGATTTCGATGCTGGCCCCGGTCGCCGCGGTGGCGGCGCTGGCCGCGATCCCCGGCACCGGTGCCACCGCGGCCCCGGTCTCGGCCGCGTCGTCGACCGCCGGCCTGAAGAGCTTCCACGGCACCGTGAGCTCGGTCTCCAGCGGCACGCTGCGCCTCAAGCGCGCCGGCGGCCGGATCATGTCGTTCCGCGTGACGAGCGGGACGACCTTCGAGCGCCTCGGCGGCCGCCTCTCGGCGCTGACCAAGGGCAAGGCCATCGAGGTCAAGGCCCGTCAGGTCAACGGCCGCTGGACCGCCCGCAAGATCGAGCCCGGCGCGGCCGCGGACGACAACGGCGCCGACGACGGCCCCAACCACGACGCCGGCGACGACCACGGCGGCGGCGGTCACGGCAGCGACGGCTGAGCGGCGCGCGACGCGGCTCCGGCGGGCCCTGAACGCCCGCCGGGCGCGTCGCGCTAGGCGCTCGTCGTGCCGCAGCTGCGGCAGCGACCGCCCACCGGCGCGGGCCCGGCGCTGTAGCGGGGCGTCATCGCCTCGCCGCAGGCCGGGCACGCAACGGTGCGGTGTGCGGCGAGGCCCTCCCAGACCCCGACGACCAGGTCGTCGAGGGTCGGCCCGCCGCCCTGCTGGGCCATCGGCTGATGCGCCTGCTGATCGCCGCCCATCGGCACCGCCGGGGCGGGGATCCGCTCCGACTTGCGATCGCGCGCGAAGCCGGGACCGCGCAGCTGCGTCCCGTCCTCGACCGGGTCGAGGATCGAGGGACGGAAGAGGTCGAGCGTCAAGGTCGCGCTCATGTCACACGCTCCGGAAGAGTCCGACGACGCGCCCCATGATCCGCACGTCCTTCGAGCGGATCGGCTCCATCGCCGTGTTCTCGGGCTGGAGGCGGATGTGGTCGCTCTCGCGGAAGAACCGCTTGACCGTCGCCTCCTCCCCCCCCAGCGCCACGACGATGTCGCCGTCGGTGGCGCTCTCCTGCTTGTGGACGACGACGTAGTCGCCCTCCAGGATGCCCGCGTCCTTCATCGACTCGCCGCGGATGCGCAGGACGTACTCGCCCTGGTCGCCGCCGGCGACCGGCGGCACCTCCACGTACTCCTCGATGTTCTCCTCGGCGAGGATCGGCTGGCCCGCGGCCACCGAGCCGACGAGCGGCAGACCGGCCGGCCGCACGAGCGACCGCACGTTGTCCACCGCGTCCTCGACGGCGTTGCCGACGGCCGACGACGCCTTGTCGAGGAGCTCGAGCGCACGGGGCTTCGACGGGTCCCGTCGCAGCAGCCCGAGCTTCTCGAGGTTGGCCAGGTGCGCGTGCACCGTCGACGACGAAGCGAGCCCAACGGCCTTGCCGATGTCCCGCACCGTGGGCGGGTACCCGTGCTTGGCCGAGTACCGCTTGATGAAGTCGAAGATCTCCTGCTGGCGCTTGGTCAGATCCACTGAGGTCACCTTTCGCCACTCGCGTCTCGGTCGAACATGTGTTCGTGAAGATAGAGAGGTCTTCAGACGGAATCAAGCGGAGCGTCGCCGACCGACCCCGCTCGGTAGACTGACGGCCGCCTGTCACGCGCCGGTGGCGGAATTGGTAGACGCGCAAGGTTGAGGGCCTTGTGGGGCAATTGCCCCGTGGAGGTTCGAGTCCTCTTCGGCGCATCAACGGAAGCCCTGCTAATGCGGGGCTTTCGTCGTTAAGGGGATCGCGGATCGTGGCTTACCGGGACGAGGCTCAAACCCGGCATCCCACGAATTCATCCCACAAACGAGCCCGGAATCGCAGGGCCGCGCGACCCGCGAATGTGGGATGGCGTTGGGATGCCGACGCTTCACACGGCTTCAGGAGCCGACTACCCTTCCTGGCGTGAAGCCCCCGCGCCGCACCCCGAAGACCGGTCCGGTTCTCGACCGCCTCGAACGCGAGGGTCGCATCCGACCCGCGACGGCCGACCTGCGCGACGTGCTCGCGCGTCGCGGACCGCTGACCGGCCCGATCACCGACGCCGGCACCCGCGCGCTGCAAGAGCAGCGCGGCGACCGTGGCTGAACCCAACGAGGGCGTCTTGTACGCCGACACGTCGGCGCTCGTCAAGCTCGTCGTCCGCGAGGCTGAGAGCGACGCCATCGAGGCCGAGGTCTCCCGCTGGGATCTGATCGCCACGAGCGACATCGCCGCAATCGAGTTGCCACGCGCCACGGCGCGCGCCCGGGCTGACGGGCGCGCCGGCGTCGCCGACGGCCGAATCGTCCTCGAAGTCCTCGCCGCGCTCATCATCGTGCCGATGACCGATGACGTCCGTGCGCTCGCGGCAACACTTGAACCCGTCGAGTTGCGGACGCTCGACGCCATCCACCTGGGCTGCGCCCTCGCACTCGGCGACGATCTCGCTGGCGTCCTCACGTACGACCACCGGATGGCCGACGCCGCACGCGCGCGTGGCGTCAGCGTGGTTGCTCCCGCCTGACCTGAGACGCAGGCCGACGAGCGGGTTGACCGGCCCGAACACGGAGCCGCGGTCAACCGCACTCTTCTTGGGCGACCCAGGGCAGGTTCTGACCGGGTCGGCCCGGACCCTCCTCGCTGTTACCGCCTTTAGTCGGTCGAAGCGGGAGGTGGCGGGCTCGGAGCGTTCGGCGCGGCGGCGGGCGGCTGCGAGTTCATGGCGCCGCCCGGGGTTGGCGGCGGCGGCGGGCTGGGCGGCCCGGGGCGCGACACAGCCTGCACGTGCCCTTCGATCAGCGGGGCACCGTGACCCTTTGCAACCGGAGGGCCGTGGCCGAGCGCGGTCCCGCTACCCGACGGCTGCACAAGGTGCATCACCTCAGGCTTCTCGTCAGGCATCTAGCTCCCCTTCTTCGCGGGCGGAGGCGGCGGGCGGTGCTCCTGCTTGATCGGTGGCGGCGCCTTGTGACCTGCTGTATTCGGGCTCTTCGGCGCCGGTCGCTTCTCCGATGGCTTCTGGCTCATAGTCCGGATCGTAGAACTCTGTGGAGACGACGTCGTCCATTTTGACCCACACGCCGATGTTGCCCTTCATCTCCTCGCCGAACCAGTTGTTCTCTTCGTCGCGCGCGTAGACGCGTTCCAGATACAGATCTCCGCCGTCTTTGGCGTACGCGGCGAAGCTGGCGCTGCCATAGAAGCCGAAGACCCAACCGCCGCCCTTGAGGGCGATGCGCACGTATGCACAGCGGGTCTGCTCAAAGAACCAATCCCAGCCGGTCGGCTGCTCGTGGCGGCCGTTGATCCGCGCGAGCCACTGAACTCCGCGCTGTGGAGGGGAGCCTTCCCAGAGCCGCGTCGCTGTCGCGACCGCGATGGATGGTGCAAGCAGCGCGATCGCCGCCCGCCATACAAGCTGCGCCGGGTCCTGTTGGTGCCGGTCGTAGAGCTGTTCGATGTACGCCCTGTCCACGCCGAAGATCAGCGCGACCGCTGCGACCAGGACGTAGCACCAAACGCTGTAGTAGAGGACCCGCAGCAGCCGGTCTAGCGGCGTGGGGTCCTCGGCCCGGCGGAACGTGCGTTCCTGG
>JAOPZD010000678.1 GCA_025964295.1 Conexibacter sp. | reverse complement strand
GTCGTGTTCTTCGTGATCTTCCCGCTGCTCCTGCACGGGCTCATCGGCTTCGCGCTCGCGCAGTCCGCCGGTGAGCACCAGGACAACCTCGAGCTTCTCGAGGGCGGCGAGGACCACCAGACGCGCTAACGCGCCACGCCGAGGCGCCGCCGGCGCCGGAAGCCGACCCCGATCGCCACGAAGTTGGCGGCCAGGCCGAGGAGGCCGATCAGGGTGAGGACGCGGCCGGCGACGACGGGGAAGGGATGCGCCGGGCGGATGCTGATTGTCACCGGGCCGGGCTTGACGTCTTCGTCGATCTGCAGGATGGCCTGGCGCAGCGTGGCGTTGGACACCCTTGACTCCACCGTTTGCGCGCCGACGATCTTCGCGTTCTCGATGTGGACGAGCGGAGCGATCGTCAGGAGGTTCGTGCCCAGATATTGCCCCGGGCTGCCCGAGACCGTGAGCGACACGCGGTCATGGTGGATCGCGCCAGGCGGGAAGTCCACGCGCGGCAGATCCGTGGCCGACAACTCCGGCGTCGTCCCGTCGGCGAAGTCGCCGATGGTCGGGAAGATGGCGATGTTGAACGGGTCGGTCTGGTAGCCCAGCGGGTGGTTGTTGACCTGCCGCCCCGTCGCGATCAGCGAGAACACGACGATCGGGACGAGCGTGAGCGTCCACAGCCGGGCGCCGCGCCAGGAGCTCCCGCGCATGAGGACCAGCGCGGCGAGCAGCGCACCGGCGATCCCCATCAGGACGTAGTTCTCCAGCCGGTAGTTGAACTGGATGAGGCGGGCCTTCTCCGGCAAGGCCAACAGCAGGCCCACGTCCATCATGACCGCCAGCAACGAGCCCGTGACGAGCACGACCGCCAGCAGCGTGCGACGCCAGGTCGGGCTGCCGGCGCGCCGGACCAGCACGACCGCGAGCGTGATGAGCACCCACGCCATCGCCAGCACCGGGAGCGCCATCGCGAACTGCCGCGCGGGCTCGATGCCCGAGGCGCGCTCGAGCGTGAACAGCGCCTGCGGCCGCACCAGCGGCGCGCCCAGGTGCAGCATGAACGTCGAGTCGCCGCCGTTGTCGCCGATGCGCGTCAGGTGCTGGTAGGCGCCGAGCGGCACCAGGAACCACGCGTTGGCCAGGAACGCCGGCACGGCGATCCCGAGCCAGCGCAGCGCCGCGGCCCGCGTGATCATCCGCCGCGCCGCCGGCACGGCGACGACCAGCGCGGTCAGCAGGACCACCAGGAAGATGCCGCCGTAGAGCAGCGAGATGTTGTGGCTGCCGGAGAAGAGGATGACGCTGATGGCCAGCGCCGCGGTCGGCCAGAACCGCCGCTGCTCGGCCCGCACCACGCTGATCGACGCCGCCGCGGCGAGCGGCATCGACGACGCCGCCACGAACTCCGGCCAGTCGCCGCGGGCGTAGATCAAGGTGATGTAGTAGGTCGAGGTGACGAAGACGAGCGACGGCACCTGCGCCGTCCAGCGCCCGAGACCCGCCATGCGACCGAGCCAGTAGAAGCCCCCATAGGACGAGGCGATCGCCAGCATCCACCAGGCGATGTACGTCGGGAGGCCGTTGCCGCCGACCACCGCGGACATCGCGCCGGCGATGACGTTCAACGTCCCGCCGTAGAACGCGAAGTGCGGGTAGAACGAGCCCTCCGCGTAGTTGACGAAGAACGACGGCATCCCCGTGTGGCGCAGCGTGTCGGACTGATGCCAGAGGTACCAGAGGTGCGTCTGCCAGTCGTCGCCGGCGAACCACGCGTGCGGCGTCCTCAGCATCGGCGAGGCGATGAGCAGGATCGTCAGCAGCGGCAGCGCGAGCAGCGCCACGCGCTCGAGCACCGGGAGCCAGGACCGCGCGCGCGGCCGGTGCGCCGCCTCGAGGCGAGGCGGATGGGTCGGGTGCTCGGCGACGCTCACGCGAAGCGACCATAGTCACGATCGTCTCCGTCAGGGAGCGGCGGAGGCCACGGGCCAGTGCCAATTGGCCCAGCTTCCTGCCAGGCGGTTCAGGGCGCGGCGGCGGTGAGCTGTGCGCGGGCCGCGTCGAGGTCGGCGTGGCCGTTGACGGAGAGGACGGCGACGGGGCGGGCGTTCAAGGTGTAGGTGATGGAGAAGGTGCCGGAGGCCACGTCGCCGTCGAGGGTCTCGTCGTCCCAGGCCGGGGCGGGGCCGAGGTACTCGAGGGTGGTCCAGTCGGCGAGGTCGGACCAGAAGTAGGGGATCTCGGTGTGGCGTGTGGAGGTCCCGAGCATGTTGGCGGCGGCGGTGCGGCCGTGCGCGGCGGCGACCTCCTCGTGCTCGATGCGGATCGAGCGGCCGTGGATGGGGCTCTCGTACTCGGCGATGTCGCCGGCGACGTAGAGGTCGGGCGCGGCCAGGAGGGTGGCGTCGGCGACGACGCCGCCGTGGGGGCCGATCGTGAGGCCGGACTTGCGGGCCAGCATGACGTCGGGCTGCGCGCCGACGCCGGCGACGACGACGTCGGCCTCCAGCGCCCGGCCGCCGGCCAGGATGACGCGCTGGACGCGCTCGTCGCCCTCGAAGCGCTCGACCTCGGTCGAGGACAGCACGTCGACGCCGTGGGACGCGAGGGCGCCGCGGACGTAGGCACCGGCCTCCAGCCCGAAGGCGCGCTCCATCGGCTCCTCCTCCAGCAGCACGACCGTGCACCGCTTGCCGAGGGCGGTCAGCGTCGCCGCGACCTCGCAGCCGATGTAGGAGCCGCCGACGCAGACCACGTGCCGGGCCGACTCGACGTCGCGCCGCAGCGCGTCCGCGTTGCCCAGCGCGCGCAGGTAGTGGATGCCGTCGAGCTGGACCCCGTCGATCTGCAGGCGGCGAACCATGGCGCCGGTGGCCAGGAGGGCGCTTCCGTACTCGACCGTCTCCTTGGTCGACAGCGTCGCCGTGTGGGCCGCCGGATCGAGCGCCAGCACCGAGGTCCGGGTCAGGACCTCGACGTCCTCAGGCAGGTCGATCAAGGCCTCCGCCTTGCCTTCGGCACCGCCGAGGTAGCCCTTGGTGATCGGCGGGCGGTGGTAGGGGGGATCGAGCTCGCGCCCGACGAGCAGGATCGAGCCCGTCGCGCCCCCGTCGCGCAGCGCCTGGGCGCAGGACGCCGAGGCGATCCCGCCTCCGATCAGCAGGTGGTCAACGCGCCGGTCCGCCATGGCGGCGGATTCAATCAGCCCTCCGGCGCCGGAGCATCGCCGCCGCGAGGAGCGCGAAGCCGAGCAGGCCCATGAGCGACAGGATCCGGCCCGCGACCACCGGCCACGGATGCGCCGCGCCGAGCGTGATCCGCGCCGCGCCGGGCGTCGCGCCCCGATCGACCTGGATGACGTTGTGCAGCGTCTGGTCGACGCCGGCGAAGCGCGCGCCCTCGAGCTTGACGAGCTCCGGCAGCGCGGACGCGTTGGTCGCCAGCAGCTCGCCGGGCTGGGCGTCGGCGACCACCGTCGTATGACCGGAGCGCTCGGCGTCGCGCGCCGGGAACGCGATGCGCGGCGCAGCGCCGCCCACGGTCATCTTCGGCAGGTCCCAGCCGACGTAGTCCTCCGCGCCCGGGACGGCGTCGCCGGTCAAGTACCCCGGGTCGCTCTCCCACGTGGGGCGGTTGGACTGGGCGTCGCGGACCATGTGAGCCTGGCCGGCGGCCTGGACGAGCGACACCGCGACCACCGGCACGATCGCCCACGCCCACCGCCGGCGCGCCGGCGCGGCCGCACCGCGCACGAGCACCAGCGCGGCCAGGACCGCACCCGCGGCGCCGAGCAGGATGTAGGACTCGATCCGGAAGCTGAACTGGATGAAGGCGAACGGCTCGGGCAGCGCGGTGATCAGGCCGACGTGGGTCATCACCACGACGAGCGCAACCGTCATGGCGGAGAGGGCGACGGTGATCCGGCCCCATGACGAGGAGAGCCGAGAGCGGACGACCACCACCGCGGCCAGGACCCACGCGAACGCCAGCAGCGGGAGCTGGAGCGCGAAGCTCGGCACCGCGACGTTCGCGGTGCCGCGGCCGAGCGAGAACAGCCGGTCGCCGGAGACCAGCACCGAGAACGCGTGCAGCGTGTGCTCCCAGTCCCCGGGCCGCGCGCCCACGTAGGTGTGCGACTGGTAGACCACGTCGGGGACCAGGAACCAGGCGTTGACCAGCGCGGCGGGGACGAGCACCGCGGCGAGGCGCAGCACACCCGCCCGCGTGACCAGCCGTCGCGCCGGCGCGACGAAGCACACGACCAGCGCAGCGGTCAGCGCCACCACCGTCCCGCCCCACAGCAACGTGATGTTGTGGCTCCCGAAGAACACCACCCCGCTGACCGCCAGCGCGACCGCCGGCCACGCCTGCAGGCGCGGCGCTCGCAGCACGCTCAACGCCGACGCCACCAACAACGGCATCACGCACACCGCCGTCAGCTCGGGCCATCCCCCGCGCGCGTAGGTCAGCGCCAGCACGTAGGGCGAGCTGATGAACAACGTCCCCGGCACCAGCGACCACCAGCGCCCCAGGCCCGCCATCCGCGCCAGCCAGAAGAACCCGCCCAGCGCCGCGCCGAAGGCCAGCAGGTGCATCGAGGTGTAGGCGATGGTGATCCCCGACACCACCGACAACGCCCCGGCGATCGCGTAGAGCGTCCCGCCGTAGAACGCGAAGTGGGCGTCGAAGACCGACGTGTCGTCGTGCGCGAACAGCGAGGGCAGCCCACCCGCCTTGATCGCGCCGCCCTGATGCCACGAGTACCAGAGGTGCGGCCACCAGTCCCACGGCGGATCGGCGAAGCCGGTCAGCAGCGGCCACGACACCGCGAGGACGGCCAGCGCCGCCGCCGCGACGACCGCGGGCGTGCGGTGAAGCCAAGCGACCGCCGGCGCCCACCGCCGCCCCCCAACCGCCCGCGGGGCGGCGGGCGTGCGAGGGGCTTCGGTCGACGTCGCCATGTCGACGTCGCATCAGAGCACGTCGCCCGCCGACCGCGGGAAAAGCACCTGCCGGAGCGGCAAGCGCCGGCCGCTAGGCGGTCGGCGCAGCGGTGACCGCGGGCGCCAGCTCCTGCTCGGCGGAGATCGACCGCCGCGCCAGCCGCCCGTCCTCGAGCACCTCATAGGCCCCCATCCGCCGCAGCGGCGGCGAGTACAGGTGCAGCGTCACCGCCGCGTCCTGCCCGATGTGCAGCACGCGGTGGATGTCCGTCGCGTCGAAGGAGAAGACGCCGCCCGGGCCGACCTCGCGCACGACCGGGTTGCCGCCGAGCGCGAGCGTCTCCTCGCGGACGTGGCCCGCCGCGACGCCGACCGCGCCGAGCGAAAGGTCGTGCTCGAGGAAGCCGCTGTCGTAGCCGTCGATCCAGCAGATCAGCCAGCCCTCGACGTCGTCG
>JAOPZD010000329.1 GCA_025964295.1 Conexibacter sp. | reverse complement strand
AGGCGACGCTCAGCTCGGCGCCGTTCCGACCCGGCGAGCTGCCGGTGATCACGTGGATCGCGTTCGACCGGGTGTCGCAGGAGCGAGTGGCGGAGGGCGCTACTGCGGCCCGCGTTCCGGCGGAGCTTTGGCTGCGCCTCGCGGTCGAGTCGTCGCGCCTGGCCGAGGAGATCGCAACGCGTTGCGGTAGGACGCGTCTATGGATCGTCAACGCCCTCGATAGCGCCGCAGCGTCGGTGGAGCACACCATCGACGATGAACTACGCACCGACGGGCTCGTCCGCTACGCAGCGTTACTGCGCCGACCGCATCCAATCGGGCAGATCCCCGGCCGAATGCCCGCGCGGCTGCCGGAGGAGATGGCCGGAGGCTGGCGGCGAGCCGCCACGCATGCCGGCGTGACGTTCGAGCGGTGGCTGGGCGAGCGGCTGGAGCGCGCACCGTCCAGATGCGTCGAGTGGGAGATCGCCGCGGCCGACTCGTGCCAGACGCTGGCCGAGTGGAGTTACGCGGCCTCCCTGCGCGCGTTGGCCACGACGATGGCCTGACCGACCTTCCGGAGGAAGGCGTACCTGCTGTTCTGCAGGGCGTTGACGTAGGCACGCGCCCCGAGCGCACGTGCCCGAACCAGCTCATCGCGTACGTCGTGTGCGTTGTGCAGCCGCAGCGTGCGGTTCGGAATGGAGTTGCCGGGCTTGAGCGCCGAACAGTCCGGGTCGCCGCAAGGAGGGATGCTCTTGAGCGTGCGGCGCTTACGCGCGACCGTCACGACCAATTTGAGGCCCTTGCGCGCCACGTGATACCTCACTCGCGGCGTCCGGCGGTTCTCGGTCATGAACACGAACGGGTCACCGGACGTGCGGTAGCGGCTGGTGCCTAGGAGGCAGCCGGCGGCAAAGACCGCGACGGCGGGAGCGCTCAGCTCGTCCACGCGGTCTGGGAACGGCCTTAGCCCGAGGTCCACACAGGCAGCGAGGACGTCGAAGTAGGCGGCGATGTCGTCGAGGCTCGCCTTCTGGTTGAACTCGCCGACCGTGATCACCACGTCTGCGCCCCGACCGAGCTTGCGCGCGTAGAGCGGGATGGCACTGAGGAGCGTGCCATCGCGGAGCGCGGAGAGGGGCACCGAGATCCATGCGCTCATCGAGATCCGCGGCGCAAGGAACCGAGCGGTGTCGAGACACAGGAGGCTCGCGGTCAGCCACGGGTCATCGAGGCTCTTGAAGGCGAAGAAGGGTGGGAAGGTCTTGGTCGCGCCGATCTGCACTCGGAGCGCCGCGCGAACAAGGCGCTCTCGCGTCGGCCCATCCTCGAGCGTGCCGGCGGCGATCGGCAAAGAGACTGCACGCGCCAAGGCTGTGTCTCCGTAGCGCCCGTCATGCTTGGGATCACCGGTCAGCAGCGGGAGGCGGTCTGTCTCGAGGTCCTTGATGAACGGCACCCCGTTGGCGATCGCCGTGTCCTTGAGCTCGGTGCCTGTGCGCGCGGGTCGCAGAGCGTCGGAGCCAGGCGGCAGAGCAGTGTCGAAACGCTCGCGGATCACCACGCCGGTCGTGTGAGGGCCGCTGTCCTCGACGAACCCGACTTCAGTCGACTCCACCCGTGTCCAACTCTCCGGAGCGTGTTCCAGCACGGGGGACATGAAGTCGGCAGGAAGCCGCGACATCGGGAACGCACGTTCGCAGCCCCGCCGGACGGCTAATGGCCGGATACGCACGCGGCTCTCGCCTGCCTCCGGCCGCTGCCGACCAGCGCGCCGGAAGATTTGGACCGGGAATTGGACCGGGCGCTCTCTCCGACCGACCCTTTCGAGCACGAAAAAGGCCCGCAAATGCGGGCCTTTCGTGCTTATCGGGGAGACAGGATTTGAACCTGCGACCGCCCGGCCCCCAGCCGGGTGCGCTACCAGACTGCGCCACTCCCCGTGGCTATGTGTGGGCGAAGCGGGCGACGGGACTCGAACCCGCTCCTAGAGCTTGGAAGGCTCCCGTGCAGCCGTTGACACCTCGCCCGCAAGCCTGGTTGAGAGCTTACCGGTCGGAAGTGGGCTTGCGGGCTTCGGTGGGGACGGTCCCGGCGGAGTCGGCGATCGCGGTGGGAGGCCAGGCGCCCCACCAGTTGTCGGCGGCGCCGTCGAGGGTCACGACCGTGCCGGACAGCGACCGGCCGAGCGGGGACGCCAGCAGCGCCACCAGCCAGGCGAACTCCTGCATGGTCCCGAGCCGCTGCAACGGCACCGACAGCGCCGCGCCGCGCCAGACGACCTCGGGGTACTTGCGCAGCGACTCGGTGTCGAAGCGCCCGATGGCGGCGGCCACCACCGACACGCCCGCGGCGCGCCACACCCCGGCGAGCTCGACCGTCAGCGCCTCGACCGCCGCCCGCGCGGCGCCCGTGTGCGCCATCGCCGGCATGCCGTGGTGCGGCGACACCGTCACGTTGACCACGGCCCCGCCGCCCGGCGACCCCGCGGCCAGCGCCTCCCCCGCAGCGGCCGTCATCGTCATCGTCCCCTCGACGTTGAGCCTCATCACCGCGCGCCAGCCCTTGGCGCCGATCGCCTCCGCCGGCACGAAGTACTGGCCGCCCGCGTTGTTGACCAGCAGGTCCAGCGCGCCGTGCCGGGCGACCGCCTCGCCGACGATCCGCGCCGCGTCGTCGGGATCGCGGATGTCCCCGCTCACCCACGAGCAGCCCTCCCCCAGCTCCTCGCACGCCGCGGCGAGCACCTCCTCCCGGCGCCCCGCGATCACCACCCGCGCCCCGCAGGCCAGCAGCTCGGCCGCCGCCTGGCGCCCGAGGTTCGTGCCACCGCCCGTGACGATCGCTGACTGGCCGGCCAGCAAGCCGGGCCGGAAGACCTCCGAGGACCCACCCATACGGCGGGTGAGTCTATGGAGAACCCCGCCCCAGTGGACAGGCATGCCACGCTTAAGTGGAGCGCCAGTGTCCAGCACCCTCGCCGAACGCCTCGCCGCACGAGACGCGCAGCGCTTCGTGGGACGCGAGCGCGAACTCGCCTTCTTCGACTCGCTGCTCGTCGACGACCCGCCCGCGCAGGTGGTCCTGGTCCACGGTCCGGGCGGGATCGGGAAGTCCACGCTGCTGCGCGAGGTCGCGCGCCGCGGGGCCAGGCGCGGCTGGACCACGCGGCTGGTCGAGGGGCGCGACCTCGCCCCGGTGCCGGGCGAGATCGAGTCCGCGCTGGGCGACGTCACCGGCGCGTCGCAGCCGCTGATCATGTTCGACACCTACGAGCGCATGTCGGCCGCCGACGGCTGGCTGCGCGGGCGCCTGCTGCCGTCGCTCCCGGCGCGCGCGGTGGTCGTCCTGGCCGGCCGGACGGCGCCGGAGCCGGGGTGGTTCGAGGGCGGTTGGGAGCGCCTGTCGGTCGAGCTCAAGCTCGAGCCGATGCCGCCCGACGCGGCGCTGAGCCTCGTCCGCGCGCACGGCCTCGACGACGGCGATCTGGCCCGGCAGCTGATCGCGTGGGCGGACGGCTCGCCGCTGGCGCTCGCGCTCGCCGCCGACGCCGCCCACCGCGACGGCGGCGGCTGGGCTCCCGAGCGCATCCACGAGCATCCCAACCTGGTCCAGGCGATCCTGCACCGCATCGCGCGGACCGAGCTCGACGGCGGCAACCTCGACGTCGCGGCCGTCGCCGCCCTCGCGCGCGCGTGTGACGAGAAGATGCTGCACGACGTCCTGCCCGACGTCGACACGACCGCCGCCTACGCCTGGCTGCGCGAGCGGACCTTCGCCGAGCCCGTCGCCGGCGGCATCGCGCTGCACGAGATCGTCCGCCAGGCGATGCGCTCCGACCTGCGCGCCCGCGACCCCGAGCGCGACCGCGAGCTGCGCCGCCGGATCGCCGACCACCTCTTCCTGCGGGGGCTGCGCGCGGGCCCGCGCACCGTCGTCGACCTCGCCGAGCTGGTGGAGAACCCGGCCGTCCGCTGGGGCTTCGGCGCCGACGGCTCGACCACCCACCGCCCGGACCTGTGGCGCGCCGAGGACGCGGCCGTCGCGCGCGAGCGCTTCCTGGTCAAGCCGTCGGGCGCGGCCTGGTGGGAGACGACGCGGCCGATCCTCGAGCAGGCGCCCGACCGCGTCGTCACCGTCCGCGACGCGCGCGACGTGCTCTGCGGGCTGGCGATCGCGGTGACGCCGGCCAACGCGCCATCGGTCGCCGAGCAGGACATCTGCCTCGGCCCCTGGCTGGCCCACGCGCGCGCGGCGCACGACGGCGACGAGGTCCTGATCTGGCGCGACTCGATCGACTTCGTCGGCCATGGTGACATCAGCTCACCGGTGCTCTCGATCCTCAACACCGCCGCGATCCTGCGATCCGGCCTGGACAACCCGCGCTGGTCCTACATCCCGATCGACGCCGCCAACCCCGCCGCGGTCGCCTTCGCCAAGGCGGTCAACACCACGCACTTGGACCACCTCGACGTGCACTTCGAGGACAAGGTCGTCCAATGCCATCAGGTCGACCACTCTGCCGACGGGCTGCTCGGCGGGATGCGCGCCGCGGTCTACGGCGAGCTCGGGCTCGGCGCGCCGGGGCCGGTGCGGCTCGGCGGGGACCTCGAGACGCTCGGCAAGGCGGCGCTCGCCGCCG
>JAOPZD010000664.1 GCA_025964295.1 Conexibacter sp. | reverse complement strand
CCCTACCTGTTCTCGAACACGCTGGCCCCGGCCATCGCCGCCACCACGCTGCGCGCGCTCGACCTGGTCGAGTCCGGCGCGGCGCTGCGCGAGCGCCTGCGCGGGATGGTCGCCAGCGCCTACGCCACCGACCACGTCGAGCAGCACGAGGTCTTCGGCGAGACCGACCGCGTCTACCTGCACCTCACCGTCCGCTCGGGCGGCGGGCTGCCGGAGGTCGACGTCGCCGAGCTCGAGCGCCGCCTCGTGCTCGAGGCGCGCACGTGGCGCGACCGCGTCGCCGCCGCGCTGGTCCACCGCCACGGCGCCGAGCGCGGCCGGATGCTCGCCGCGCGCTGGCTCAAGCGCCTGCCGGAGTCCTACCGCGCGGCGGTCGATCCGCTCATCGCCGCCGAGGACGTCGCGCGCTTCGAGGAGCTGGCCACCGGCCGCGCCGACTTCCTGGTGGGGTTGCAGGACGAGCGCGGGGCGGGCGGCGCCGGGTTCATCCGGCGCACGCGCGTCGCCTTCTACCGTCGCGGTCCCAAGGTCGAGCTGTCGCAGGCCACACCGATGCTCGAGCACCTCGGCCTGCGCGTCATCGAGGAGGTCCCGGCGCGCCTGCACGGCGACGACGAGCTGTGGCTGCAGGCCTTCGGCGTCCTGTCGGCCGAGGACCAGCCGCTGGCGCTGGCCGAGGTCGCCGAGCGCGTCGCCGACGCGCTGGAGGCGGTCTGGCGCGGCGACACGGAGTCGGACTCGCTGAACCGCCTGGTCGTGTCCGCGGGCATCCGCTGGCCCCAGGTCCAGGTGCTGCGCGCCTACCGCCGCTACCGCCAGCGGATCGGCTCACGTTACACGGAGTCCTTCCAGAACGACGTGATCGCCGCCAACCCGGCGATCACCGCCAAGCAGATCCGGCTCTTCGAGCTGCGCTTCGCCACCGACGACCGCGCCGGCGACGAGGCCGCCGAGGAGGCGCTGCGCGAGGAGATCCGCGCCGACCTCGACGCCGTCGAGCTGCTCGACCACGACCGCATCCTGCGCAACCAGCTCGGGCTCATCGACGCGACGGTCCGGACCAACGCCTTCAAGGACGGCCGCGACGCCATGGCCTTCAAGCTGCGCAGCGGCGAGGTCCCCGCGATCCCGCAGCCCGCGCCGCTGTTCGAGATCTACGTCTACGCGCCCGACATGGAGGGCATCCACCTGCGCGGCGGCCGGATCGCGCGCGGCGGCATCCGCTGGTCGGACCGGATGGACTACCGCACCGAGGTCTTCGGCCTGATGCGCGCGCAGATGACCAAGAACGCGGTCATCGTCCCCGCCGGCGCCAAGGGCGGGTTCTTCCTCAAGGACCGGCCCGAGGATCCGGCGCGGCTGCGCGACGAGGTCAAGCGCCAGTACGTGCGCTACATCGAGGCGCTGCTGGACGTCACCGACAACCTCGCGCCCGACGGCTCGGGCGCGACGCTGGCGCCCGCGGGCGTCCGCGTCCACGACGAGCAGGACTCCTACCTCGTCGTCGCCGCCGACAAGGGCACCGCCGCGTTCAGCGACACCGCCAACGCGATCGCCGTGCGCCGCGGCTTCTGGCTGGGCGACGCGTTCGCCTCCGGCGGCTCGGCGGGCTATGACCACAAGGGCCTGGGGATCACCGCCAAGGGCGCGTGGGAGTCGGTCAAGCGCCACTTCCGCGAGCTCGGCGCCGACCCCGAGCGCGACGTGATCCGCGCCGTCGGCGTCGGCGACATGTCGGGCGACGTGTTCGGCAACGGCATGCTGCTCTCGCGCACGCTCAAGCTCGTCGCGGCCTACGACCACCGCCACGTCTTCCTGGATCCGGACCCCGACCCGACGCGGTCGTTCGCCGAGCGCGAGCGGCTGTTCGAGATGAGCGGCTCGTCGTGGGACGACTACGACCGCGAGGCGATCTCCGAGGGTGGCGGCGTCTTCAGCCGCAACGCCAAGCGGATCGCGCTGACGCCGCAGGTCCGCCGCGCGCTCGACGTCGAGGACGAGGCGCTCGCGCCCGCCGACCTCATCCGCGCGATCCTGCGCGCGCCCGTCGACCTGCTGTGGAACGGCGGGATCGGCACGGTCGTCAAGGCGTCGGCGGAGAGCGACGCCGACGCGCGCGACCGCTCCAGCGACGCGATCCGCGTCGACGGCCGCGACGTCCGCGCGCGCGTCGTGGGGGAGGGCGGCAACCTCGGCTTCACCCACCGCGCGCGCATCGAGTACGCGTCGTCGGGCGGGCACGGCGGCGAGGGCGGGCTGATCAACGCCGACTTCATCGACAACTCGGCGGGCGTCGACTGCTCCGACCACGAGGTCAACCTGAAGATCCTGCTCGACCTCGCGGTGCGCCGCGGCGAGCTGGACCGCGAGGGCCGCGACGACCTGCTGGCCGAGGTCACCGAGGACGTCGTGCAGCACGTCCTCTACGACTCGTTCCTGCAGGCCCAGATCCTCTCGCAGGAGGTGCGCTCCAGCGCCGCGCGCGTCTTCGCCTACGAGGACCTGATGGCGGCGCTGGAGGGGGCGAAGATCCTGCGCCGCCGCGACGAGGCGCTGCCCGCCTCCGACGACATGGCCGAGCGCCGGCGCGCGGGCCGCGGCCTCGTGCGCCCCGAGCTGGCGGTGCTCGTCGCCTACGCCAAGCGGCTGCTGACCGACGCGCTGCTGCACTCCGACCTGCCCGAGGAGCCGGCCTTCGACCACGACCTGCGCACGTACTTCCCGCGCGCGGTGGTCGCGCGCTTCGGCCACCTGATCGCCGAGCACCCGCTGCGCCGCGAGCTGATCGCGACGCTCGCCGCCAACGACGTCGTCGACGCGCTCGGGCCGACGTTCGTCTCCGGGCTCGCGAGCGAGCTGGGCGCCGAGCCGGCCGAGGTCGTGCGCGCCTTCCGGATCGCCCGCGAGGTCACCGGCGCGACGCAGCGCTGGCTGGAGATCGAGGGCCAGGTCGCGACGCTCGACGCCGACGCCGCGTGGCGGCTGCTGGACGGCGTCGACGACCTCGTCGCCGGCGTCGCGCGCTGGTACCTGCTGCACGAGCCGGGCGCCGACGTCGAGCAG
Organism: Conexibacter sp.; assembly: GCA_025964295.1. Next base: position 10,763 of record JAOPZD010000664.1, on the reverse strand, counting down.
GTCGTCGCGGCCGCGGGCGACGCGTTCGTCACGCTGGCCGAGGCGATGCCGGGCCTGCGCTCCGACGCCTGGCGCGAGGAGCACGAGACGCTCGCCGTCGAGCTCGTCGACGCGGGCGTCCCCGACGAGATCGCCCGCCGCCACGCGTTCCAGCGCGCGCTGCGCCACGCGCCCGACATCATCGCCGTGGGCCAGGAGACCGGCCGCGACGTCGTCGACGTGGCCGCCGCGTTCTTCGACCTCGGCGAGCGGCTGGGCCTGGAGTGGCTCGAGGCCGAGGTGCTGCGCCTTCCCGCAGGCACGCGCGTGCGGCGCTGGGCCCAGCAGGCCCTGCTCGACGACGTGCTCGACGCGCGCCGCGTCCTCTCCGAGCAGGCGCTGCGCGAGTCGCCGGGCGCCGCGCCCGCCGACGCCGTCGAGGCGTTCCTGGAGGCGCGCGAGGCTCCGCGCCGGCGGCTGACGGCGGTGGCGCGCGCGCTGCGCGGCGAGGGCGACGGCGACCTCGCCGGCCTGACGCTGGCGATCCGGCACCTGCGAGGATTGGCCGGGTGACCGATGGCCGCCTGCGCGTGACCGCGTCCCGCACCGTCTATGAGAACCGCTGGATGCGGGTCCGCGAGGACGAGACCCTGCTGCCCGACGGCTCGCCCGGCCTCTACGCCGTGGTCGAGAAGCCGCCCGCCGCGGTGATCGTCCCGCTCGACGGCGACCACGTCTGGCTCGTCGAGCAGTACCGCCATCCGGTCGGCGAGCGCTTCTGGGAGGTCCCTCAGGGCGCCTGGGAGGACGACCCGCACGCGCCGGCCGAGGAGATCGCGCGCGGCGAGCTGGCCGAGGAGACCGGGCTGCGCGCCGGGCGGATGGAGCGCCTCGGCCGCCTCTACTTCGCCTACGGGCTGACCGACCAGCCCTTCGACGTCTGGGTGGCGAGCGAGCTGACCCAGGGCGAGCAGGCGCTGGAGGTCACCGAGCAGGGGCTGGCGGTCGGGCGCTTCGCGCTGGCCGAGGTCCAGGCGATGGTCCGCGAGGGGCTGATCGCCGATGCCGCGACCGTCGCCGCGCTGGGCCTGGCTACTGGAGCCTTCGCCGCGCCCGCTGCGCGGTGACGCGCAGGCGCCGGCCGATCGGCGCGCGCGGCGCCTCGAGCTGGCGCGGCTCGGTGAACAGCGCGATGCCGTCGGCCACCGCGTAGCTCATCCCCGAGAACGCGCTGACCAGGCGCTTGCCGTCGAAGGTCAGCGGCGCCTTGGTCGTCGGGTCGGCGAGCAGGTCGACGGTGCGCTCGATCAGCGGCCTGGAGGTGTCGCGCTCGCGGCGGCTGGGCTCGTAGGCGCCCGGCTTGACGGCCAGCACGCGCACGGAGTGGAACCACTGGCGGGCGCTGTCCTCGAAGTGGCGGTCGGCGGGCACCAGCGAGCCGAGCAGCAGGATCACCGCCTCGTGGACGGCGCGCAGCGCGTCGGACTCCGGCGTGCCGTGCTCGACGGCCGCCATCTTGGAGGCGTTGTGCAAGGTGTTGTACAACCCGCTGCAGCCGTCGTCGTCGACCGCGACCTCGGCGAAGCCCGTCTCGCGGCAGACGCGCTCGAAGAACTGCGGGGTCAGGCGGACGTAGTCGTGCGGGTAGCCGTGGCGCTTCCACACGAAGGGCATCACCACTTCCATGATCCCACCGGGTCGCAGGACGCGGAAGCTCTCCTGGATGACCTTGTGCGGGTAGGCGACGTGCTCGAAGAGGCTGTTGGACGCGACGCGGTCGACGGAGCCGTTGGCCAGCGGCAGCGCGGTGACGTCGGCGACGAGGTCGGGGCCGTAGTGGCGGTCGAAGTCCAGCCGCAGGAACTCGGCCAGGCCGTCGCCGGCGACCAGCTCGGCGACGCGCGCGTCGGGGAAGGTCGTGAACGTCCCGAGCTCGAGGTGCACCGCGCCGGCGTTCTCGGTCCTGAAGTAGGCGGCGCCGCGGATCTCGTCCCAGACCTGGTCGCGGTCGGCGCGCGGCGGGTTGACGCCGCCCAGGAGGTGCCCGGCGGACGCCTCGACGTGCGCGCTCAGCGTCGCGAGCAGCGGCTGGGCCTGCGCGGCGGGCAGCCGGGCGGTGACGAGGTCGGACACGAGCGCGAGGACGCGCTCGTGCTCCTGCGGCGTCAGGGCGGACACCGCGGGCAGTCTACGTTTCCGGGCCTCGCGACTAGGCGGCGGCGCTGTGCTGGGTCCGCTGCGGACCGTCGGCGCCGACCACGCGGTCGCGCCCGCCCGCCTTGGCGGCGTAGAGCGCGACGTCGGCGCGGCCGACCAGCGCCTCGCCGGTCTCCTCACCGGTCCACGGCGCCCAGCCGAAGCTCGCGGAGATCGTCAGCTCCAGCAGGCCGTGCACGTTGACCGGGCGGCCGGAGATCGACGTGCGCAGGCGCTCGCAGACGACGGTGGCGTCGGGCGAGTCGGGCAGCAGCAGCAGGAACTCCTCGCCGCCCCAGCGCGCCGCGAGGTCCTCCTCGCGCAGGCCGTCGGCCAGGCGCACCGCGACCTCGCGCAGGACGGCGTCGCCGGCGGCGTGGCCGTGGGCGTCGTTGACGGCCTTGAAGCGGTCGATGTCGATCAGCACGGCGCACAGCGTGCGGTCGTGGCGGCGGGCGCTGGCGATCGTCGAGCGCAGGACGTCGTCGGCGTGGCGGCGGTTGGCCAGGCCGGTCAGGACGTCGGTGCGGGCAAGCTGCTCGAGCTCGGCGTTGCGGCGCGCGAGCTCGTCGTGCAGCGCGCGCAGGCGCAGCGCGGTCCGGATCCGGGCGACGAGCTCGACGGGGTCGACGGGCTTGCGGACGTAGTCGTGGGCGCCGCGCTCCAGCCCCTCGGCGAGATCGCGCGCGTCCGTGTGGCCCGTGACGAAGACGACGGGCATGTCGCGGGTCCGCTCGTCGCCGCGCAGGGCGTCCAGGACGGCCATCCCGTCCAGGCCCTCCATCTCGCGGGCCATCAGCAGCACGGACGGGTTCTCGTCGCGCGCGAGGTCCAGCGCGGCGCGCCCGTCGCACGCCTCCAGGACCGTCCAGCCGTTGCCGCGCAGGACGTCGCCGAGCATCCGCCGCAGCAGGGCGGAGTCTTCCGCGACGAGGATGCGCTCGGGAGGCCCCATCGTCACAGATCTTCGGCAGGAACCCCCTGCATCTGGAGAAATGCGATCCCCTGATCGGGGGAGGGTCCAGTCCGGGGCGCTAGTGGCGCTCTTCGGCGGCCGCGGGCGGCCGCGACTCCTCGGCCAGCGAGGTGATCGTCAGGTGGCCGCGGGCGGCCTCCTCGAGCACCTCGGTGGCCTCCTCGATGTTGCGCGCGTAGAGCTCGACGAGCAGGTGGACGACGATGCGGCTGCCGTCCTCGTGCTTGTGGAAGCGGACGTGGGTGAAGAACTCGCGCGTGCCGTGGTCGCCGAAGGCGGCGAAGCTCAGCGCGTCGCCCGCCTCGGGGCCCGAGCACGTCTCGACGTCGTCGGCGTCGACGGTGACCGTGCAGGACGCGACCCACGGCGTGCCGGCGATCATCCGCTCCCAGCGGTCCTCGACGGCCTCGACGCGGCCGTTGGCGAAGGTCAGGTGCGGCTGGTCGTGCATGCACTCCAGGCACTGCACGACGGCCTCCTGGATCTCGTCGACGACCTCCGCGCGCTCGCCGGTCATCGGGTCGATCCGATGGATGCCCTCGTAATGCACCTGGACCTCGAGGTCCTGCGACCAGCAGCGGTAGCACCGCAGCCACGGATGAGCGCCCATCAGGTCTCCCATGGGGAGCCAGGATAGAAGTTCTCCATCCGCCGCCCGGCCGGCGGGTGGCGTGTAGGGTCGCGGCCATGCGTGGAGCGCCCGTCGTCGGCGTGGTCCTGGCCGGTGGGCTCGGCCGGCGCCTGGGCGGCGACAAGGCGATCGTGGAGCTGGAGGGCCGCGCGCTGGTCCACTACCCGCTCGAGGTCCTGCACGAGGTCTGCGACGAGGTCGCGGTGGTCGCCAAGCGCGACACGATCCTGCCGGCGCTCGGCGGCCTGGCCGACCTGTGGATCGAGCCCGACGAGCCGCGCCACCCGCTGGTGGGCGTCGCGCACGCGCTGCAGCTGGCGGCGGGGCGGCCGATCCTGGCGGTCGCGGTGGACCTCCCGCTGATGGACGCCGCCACGCTGCGCTGGCTGCTGTCGGTCGAGGTCGGCGACGACGCGTGCGCGGTCGTGCCGCGCGTCCACGGGCGCCTGCAGCCGCTGTGCGCGGTCTACACGCCGCGCGCGCTGCCGGGGCTGGCGTCCTTCGACGCCGACGCGCGGACGACCGACGTGGTCGTGGGGCTCGGGATCCGCGAGGTCGACCCCCCGGACCCGGGCGCGTTCTTCAACGTCAACCGGCCGGAGGACCTGCTCCAGGCGTCGGTCTACGTCAAGGGCGGGAGCCCGCGATGAGCTCGCGCTGGCGCTGCGCGACGTAGTGGCTCAGCTGGCGCTCGGCGCGGCCGTGCAGGTCGCAGAAGAGGATGCCGCGGGCGCCGTCTGACGTGCCGCGCACGACGCGGCCGTCGCCGGCGACGGTGATCGCGCCGAGGTCGAGGGCGAAGCGCACGACGTCGTCGAGGATCAGCGTCTCGGCGGGCGCGACGAGCATGCCGCCGACGCTGACGTCCAGCGTGCGGGTGGTCAGGCGCTTGTCGGCCCCGATCACCGCGGTGCTGAGCTCGGCTGGAACGCGGACGAAGCGCCGGCGCTGGACCTTCATCGGGTCGCCGACGGGGTGCAGGCGCAGGATCCCGTCGCCGGGCGCGGAGACGAGGATGCCGCGGCGGTGCGCGGCGCCGATGCGCGTCTTCCAGGCGATCGTGGCGCCGCACCAGCGCAGCTGGGCGGGAAGCTGCAGCGCCTCGTCGACCGGGCCGAGGTCGACGTACTCCATGCCGACGGCGGCGACGCGCGCGGTGATGTGCCACCCACCGTCGAGGGTGATGTCGACCGGCGTGTCGCGCTCGAGCAGCACTTCCACATCACCGTGATCGGCCGGGACGCGGCGATCTTCAGGCCGATGTCCGCAGGCGGACCGATGTTCTGCAAGATCCCGTGCGGTCCGTCTGGGTCCGCCGCCACCGTGGTCGCCATGCTGATCGCCGGTCTCATCTGCTCCGACGAGGACTGCGCGGCCGAGGCCGAGCTGCTCGTCCTGGACCTGGACGACCTCGACGCCGCCGCCTGCGCCTGCGGCTGCACGCTCGTGCTGCTGTCGCTCAGCGCGTGGACGCGGGCCGAGGCGCGCGTCCCGGCGCTGGCGGCGGCCTAGCCGCCGATCGCGGACATCGTCCGCGCCGGCTGCACGAAGCCCGGCTCGTTCACGTGGTGCTTGAGCTCCTTGGCCCAGACCGCGTCGCGGATGACCTGCTCGAGGTCGTCGTCGGTCGCCCCGGCGCGCAGCGGCGCGCGCAGGTCGGTCTCGTTGAGCGAGAAGAGGCACGTGCGCAGGCGGCCGTCGGCGGTCAGGCGGATCCGGTTGCAGTCGCCGCAGAACGGCTCGGACACCGGGTTGATGAAGCCGATGCTGCCCCGGCCGTCGGCGAAGCGGTGCACGCGCGCGGTCGCGTGCGGGTCGCGCGTGGCGTCCTCGAGCGGGTGGACAGCGTGGATCGCGGCGCGGATCTCGGCGCCGGTGAGGACCTGGCCGGGCTTCCACGCGCGGTCGCCGTCGAGCGGCATGTACTCGATGAAGCGCACCTCGTAGGGGTGCTCGCGGGCGAAGCGGGCGAAGGGCAGGACCTCCTGCTCGGTGAAGCCGCGGATCGCGACCGCGTTGACCTTGATCGGGTGGGCCTCGGGGAACGTGGCGAGGTGCTCGAGGCCGGCCAGGACGCGGGGCAGCGCGTCGCGGCGGGTCTGCTCGTAGAAGCGGTCGCGCTGCAGCGAGTCCACCGACACGTTGAAGCGGTCGACGCCGGCGGCGACGAGCGCCTCGGCGTCGCGCTCCAGGAGGTAGCCGTTGGTCGTGACGCTGACCTCGTCGAGGCCCTCGACGGCCTTCAGCTTGGCGGCCAGGAGCGGGAAGTCGCGGCGCACCAGGGGCTCGCCGCCGGTGAGGCGCAGCGTGGTGACGCCCATCTGCGCCAGGACGGAGACGAGGCGCTCGATCTCCTCGAAGCTGAGGATGTCCGCGCGCTCCAGCCACGGCAGGCCCTCCGCGGGCATGCAGTACTGACAGCGGAAGTTGCAGCGGTCGGTGACCGAGACGCGGAGGTCCGAGATCCGGCGGCCGTGCCCGTCGTGGAGCGGATCGCGCGCCATCGGCCGGAGGGTACCCTGCCGCGGTGGCCCGCCCCAACGTCGTCCGCCGATCGCTGCTGTGCGCCGGCGCCTTCGCGATGCTCCTGGGCGCCGCCGGCTGCGGCGCCGACACCGAGGGCGGCGGCGGGCCCGACGCCGACACGCAGGTCCGCACGGTCGTCGCGCGCTTCGGCGTGGCGACGCGCGAGAAGGACTACCAGGAGATCTGCGACCGCCTGCTGTCCGACGAGCTCATCGCCAAGATCGAGACGATCGGCCTGCCGTGCGAGTCGGCGCTGCAGCGGGGGCTGGGCGACGTCCAGAACCCGACGCTGGCGATCAACGAGGTCTCGATCAGCGGCAGCCGCGCGCTGGTGAGCATCCACACGACGGCGACCGGCCAGCCGCCGTCCGACGACGCGCTGCAGCTCGTGCGCCAGGGCGGGGCATGGAAGATCGCCTCGCTCGCGGCGCCGGGCGGGACGCAGACGCAGACGACCACCACGCCGACGACGCCGACGACGACCGCGACGACGAGGACGACGACGACCAGCCGCTAGGCGGCCAGCGTCGGGATGTCGATGACGAAGCGGTAGCGGACGTCGCTGCCGGTCACGCGCGGGTAGGCGGCGTTGACCTCGTCGGCGCCGATGAGCTCGATCGCGGGCGCGACGTCGTGCTCGGCGCAGAAGTCGAGCATCTCCTGGGTCAGCGCCAGGCCGCCGACGTTGGAGCCGGCCAGGATCCGGTTGCGGCCGATCAGCGAGCCGATGTGCAGGGTGTCGGGCTCGATCGGCAGGCCGACGGAGACCATCGCGCCGTTGGGCTTGAGCATGCCGAGGTAGGCGTCGAGCGGGAGGTTGGCCGACACCGTGTTGAGGATCAGGTCGAAGCGCCCGCGCAGCGCCTTGAACGTGGCCTTGTCGGAGGTCGCGTGGTAGTGGGAGGCGCCGAAGCGGCGGCCGTCGGCCTCCTTGGCCAGCGTCTGGCTGAGCACGGTCACCTCGGCGCCCAGCGCCGCGGCGAGCTGCACGCCGACGTGGCCGAGGCCGCCCATCCCCACGATCGCGACCTGCCGGCCCGGCCCCGCGCCCCAGCGCTTGAGCGGGTTGTACATGGTGATCCCCGCGCACAGCAGCGGCGCGGCGACGTCGAGCCCGAGCGCGTCCGGGATCCGGACGACGAAGCGCTCGGTGACGACGATGCGCTCGCTGTAGCCGCCGAACGTCGGCGACCCGTCGTAGTGCTGGTGGTTGTAGGTGGCCACGACGCCCTTGGCGCAGAACGGCTCCTCGCCGGCCAGGCACTGCTCGCACGCGCCGCAGGAGTCGACGAAGCAGCCGACGCCGACGCGGTCGCCCGCGGCGAAGCGCGTCACGCCCGGCCCGACGGCGGTGACGATCCCGGCGATCTCGTGGCCCGGGACCATCGGGAACAGGCCGCGGCCCCAGTCGGCCTCGACCTGGTGGATGTCGCTGTGGCAGATCCCGCAGAACTTGATGTCGATGGCGACGTCGTCCTCGCCCAGCGCGCGGCGCTCGATCGTCGTGGGCTCCAGCGGCGCCTTGGCGGACGGGGCCTGCAGGGCGCGGGTGCTCGTCGTCATACCCGGAGTTCTATGGCAATCGCTATGCCAACGCGCGCCCGAGCGCCTTGGCGTCCTCGACCAGCGTCGCCCGCAGGCCGCCGTTGTACAGGGCGGCGGCCGGGTGGTAGAGCGGGAACAGGCGGCGGCCGTCGTGCTCCAAGACCTGGCCATGGGCGTCGGCGATCTTGGCGTCCGGGGCGAAGCGCGCCAGCGCGTGGCGCCCGAGCGGCACGAGCAGCTGCGGGCCGATGATGTCGAGCTGCTGCTCGAGCCACGGCCAGTGGTGGGCGACCTCGGGGGCCTTGGGGTCGCGGTTCTTCGGCGGGCGCGCCTTGACCACGTTGGTGATGAACACGTCGTCGCGCGCGACGCCCGCCTCGGTCAGCAGCGTGTCGAGGAGCTTGCCCGCGGCGCCGACGAACGGCACGCCCGCGGCGTCCTCCTTGGCGCCGGGCGCCTCGCCGACGATGACGATCGACGCGCTCGCGGGCCCCGTTCCGGGCACGAGCTGCGTGCAGGTCTCGCAGACCTCGAAGCCGCAGTGCGCGCCCTTGTGGGCGCGGATCTCGTCGGCGAGCGCCTCGAGGCGCGCCGCGGCGCTCACCGGGCGGCCGCCTTCTGGCCGAGCAGCTCGCGGAAGGCCTGCGCCGCGACCGGCGCGTCGTCGCCGCGGTTGTTGTTGAACATCACGCGCACCGTATCGGCCTCCTCGGCCAGCGTCTCGGCGCGCTGGGCGATCTCCTCCAGCTCGGCGTGGTCATAGCGGTAGCCGAAGCGCTCCGCGACGCTGCGGCCCTTGACCCAGCCGCGCGCGTTGCGGCCGTGCAGGCGCAGGTAGGCGAGGTCGTGGCGCGTCACGGCGTCCAGCCGCGGGAGCATCGTCGGCGGCTTGCCCCGCGGCGCGTCGACGGCGACGAACGCGGCGCCGTGGTCCTCGAGCCAGCCGAGCGTCGCCTCGCGGCGCTCGTCGTGCAGCCAGGCGCGGTGGCGGAACTCGATCGCGACGGGGTGGGGCGCGAGCGTGGTGAGCAGCGTGTCGAGCTCGTCGAGCGCGTGCGCGGGCGGCTTGAACGCGGGGGAGAGCTGGAGCAGGAAGGACGACAACTTGCCGGCGTCGATCAGCGGCTTGGTGGCCTTGAGGTAGCGCTTGGCCAGCTCGCGGTCGAGCTCGGCCGACGGCCGGACGCGGCCGCGCGGCGTCGTGTCGACGCGGTCGCGCAGCGCCTTGGGGAGGTGGTCGACCGTCGCGCTGTGGCGCGACAGCGACTGGTGCAGCTTGACGTCGAAGGTGAAGTCCTCGGGCGTGACCTGCGCCCAGCGGCGCACGGCCGCCGTCGCGGGCACGGCGTAGAACGTGGAGTTGACCTCGACCGCCTCGAAGTGCTCGGCGTACCAGGGCAGCTGGTCGGCGGCGGGCAGGTCGTCCGGGTACCAGTCGGCGACGAACCCGGGGTCCGCCCAGCTGGAGGTTCCGACGACGATGCGACCGCTCACACCGAGGGCGCTACCCGTTCGGTCCGGCCGCGATCGCGGCTCGCACCTCGGCGAGCCTCGGCTGGGCGTTGAAGCCGATCAGCGACCACGTCGCGCCGGCCGCCGCCCACGGCGCCGGGTCGGTGCCGCGGTCGCCGGTGACGACGAGGTCGTAGGCGCCCGCGATCCCCTCCTCGGCACGCTGGGCGGCGATCTCCGCGGCCAGCTCGGTCAGCGCGGCGGGCTCGGGCAGGTCGATGGGGAACAGGCCGTCGAGGCGCGCGGCGCGGCGGACGGGGCGGCGGTTGGGCCAGCGCGCGGCGGCCCAGATCGGGATCCGGGGACGCTGCACGGGCCGCGGCACGAACGCGCCGGACCAGTACTCCTGGAGCTTGGCGAGCGCGTCGTCGAGCATCCGCGCCTGCTCGCGCGGCTCGGCCTCCTCGCCGAACGGCGACAGCTCGCCGTGGCGATCGCTGCCGAGACCGACGCCGAGGACGGTCCGGCCGGCGCTGAGCAGGTCGAGCGTCACGGTCTCGCGCGCGAGCTTGTGCGGGCGCCGGCGCGACAGCGGCGTCACCAGCGGGCCGGTGACGATGCGCTCGGTCGCCATCGCGATCGCGGCCATCGCCACCCACGGGTCGAGCACCGCCTGGGTCGGCGCGCTGTAGACGATGTGGTCCCAGAGGAAGAAGCCGTCGAAGCCCGCGGCCTCGGCGTCGGCGGCGAGCCCGGCGAGCAGGCGCGGGTCGGCCAGCTCGTCGAACGGGGCGATGAAGATCGCGCGGCGGGCGGCGTCGGGCATGCGCGGAACCTAGCGGGCGGCCAGGAAGCGGCGCAGCGCGTCGCGGCCGGTGTGCCCGACCTCCCGCGAGAGCACGGAGTGCCCGGCGCCCGGGACGAGGACCAGTCGCGCGTGCGGCATGCGCGCCGCCTGCGCGCGCGCCCACTCCAGCGGCGTGGAGAGGTCGTGGTCGCCGGCCAGGAGGATGGCCGGCGTGGCGATCCGGGCGTTCGCCGGCGGCGCCGGCGGCACGGGCGTCGGCGGCCACGCGCGGCAGGTGGCCAGCAGGCCCTGGCCGAACGCCGTCGAGGTCGGAAACGGGGCGGTCTGCGCGGCGGGGAGGTCGGCACGGAGCCTGGTGAGCGTCGCGGTCCGCGTGGCGGCCGAGGCCTGCGGGCCGCCGGGCCACAGCGCGGGGGCGTCGGCGCAGAGCGTCGCGGCGTGCAGGCCGCTGCTGTAGATGTCGGCGGGGATCGCGAGCTGCTCGCCGCGGGCGAAGCGCAGCAGCGTCTGGAGCTTGCCGGGATGGTGGGCGGCGGCGGTGCGCAGCGCGGTGGTCACCTCGGCCAGCCGCGGAAGGCCGATCGACCGCTCGGTGATCGCGTCCAGCAGCCGCGGGCCGAGCGCCGGCCGGGCGGCGAGCACGGCGCGCA
>JAOPZD010000644.1 GCA_025964295.1 Conexibacter sp. | reverse complement strand
GCCACGCCGCGACGCGCGGCGGCGCGAACCGGCGCACGTGGCCGTAGGGAACTCCCAGGAACGCCTCGCCGTGCGCGGCGGAGATCCCGCGCAGCGCGCCGTCGGCGAGGGACACGACCGGGCGGGCAGCCATGCGGGCGAGCGTACAGGGTCACGAAGTGCATGCAGTCGCGGCGGATGCCGTCCTTGCGGCCTGTCACGATGTGCGCATAGCGAACCTTGAGGGTGGATGTAGAGTGAGCTTGTGCATCCAGCTCTCGCCTTCCGTCCCGCCGCCGTCCACCGGAGCGCCGCATGAGCGACACCGCCCCCGCGCGCCAGAGCGTCGAGCACGTCCACCGGATGATCCGGGAGTCGATCCTCGACGGCTCGCTGACGCCGGGCGAGACGATGTCGCAGGTCGCGCTCGCCGACGAGCTCGGCGTCAGCCGCACGCCGCTGCGCGAGGCGCTGCGCATGCTGCAGGGCGAGGGGCTGATCCTGTCCGAGCCCAACCGCCGCGTCCGCGTCGCGCCGCTGTCGCTGGCCGACGTCGAGGAGCTCTACGCGATCCGGATCCCGCTCGAGGTCACCGCGCTGCGCCTGTCGCTGCCGCGCATGACGCCCGAGGACATCGCCGAGCTCGAGGGCTACATGGCGGCCATGGCGCACTTCGCCGCCGCCGACGACTACGCACGCTGGTACGTCCCCCACCAGGCCTTCCACCGCGGCCTGACCCACCGCGCCGGCGCACGCTTCGACGCGCTCCTGCTCCAGCTCTTCGACCACGCCGAGCGCTACCGCCGGATGCACTTCGGCCGCCAGTTCTCCACGCAGTCGACCACCGACCACCGCGAGATCCTCGACGCCTGCAAGGCCGGCGACGCCGACCTCGCCTCCGCCCTCCTCGGCCGCCACCTGGCCCGCACGGTCTTCGGCATCGTCGAGGTCGTCGAGCCCGAGTACGACCTCGCGGCCCTGCGCCACGTCCTGGCCGACCTGAGCCGGACGACCGGGCACTCGGCCGAAGTCGCGGCGCCGGCGAAGAAGCCGGCGCGGCGCAAGCGCGCGGCGGTCTAGGCGCCCGCGCCCCGCCATCGCCATCGCCATCGCCATCGCCATCGAGGGACGACTGAACCACGATATACGGGGTTGAGTCGTCCCTCGACGCTCAGGGCCGGAGCTTCGACCCCGAGCGACCTAGGCTCCTACGCCGTCGCGCCGGTCGGCCGCGCGTCGGCCGCGCCCGGCCGGTCCGCCCAGGCCACCACCGGGTTGCGCAGGGTGCCGACGCGCTCGATCTCAGCCTCGACGACGTCGCCGGGCCTGAGGTAGTTGGCGAACGGGTCGTCGCTGAAGCCGGCCACGCCGGCGACCGTGCCGGTGGAGATGATGTCGCCCGGGTTGTAGCCCATCGGCGAGTAGTGGCTGATGATCTCCGGCACGGTGACCGACATGCGGCCGGTGTGGGACTCCTGGCGCGAGGTGCCGTTGACGCGCAGCGACATGTTCAGGTCGGCCGGGTCGCCGACCTCGTCGGGCGTCACGATCCACGGGCCGAGCGGGCAGAAGGTGTCGATCGACTTGCTCAGGCAGAAGACGCCGGACTTCATCTCCTCGCGCTGGATGTCGCGCGCGGTGATGTCGTTGAACACCACGTAGCCGGCGATGTAGTCCTCGGCCTCCTCCGGGGAGAAGAACTTGCCCCGCTTGCCGATCACGACGGCCAGCTCGAGCTCGTAGTCGAGCTCGTTGGTCAGCGGCTCGGGGTAGACGATCGGGTCGTCGGGGCCGATGATCGCGTCGACGTTCTGGAAGAAGACGATCCACGGCAGCACGGGGTGCGACCAGTTGACGTTCTTGGACTCCTCGTGGTGCTCACGGAAGTTGCCGGCCGTGTGGAAGAACTTCTTGGGGAGGATCGGCGCGCGCAGGCGGACGTCGGCCAGCGGCACCTCGACGCCCGTCGGCTCGACCTCGCCCTGCAGCTCGAAGTAGCGCCGCATGTCGACCACGTCGAGCTCGACCACCAGGTCGCCGACGACCTTCCCGACACGGCCGTCGTCGAACGTCACCAACTTCATCAGGATCGCCTTTCGGGCAGGGAGAACAGATCGCGTCAGTCTACACAGACTCTCAATCTGTATGCAATCGGCCGATGGGACACATCTGACTTGCCACGCGTGCACAGTCGGAGTTACTGTGCACACATGTCCGATCCCACCCTCACGCCGCCCATCTCCCCCACGCTCCCGGACGGCGCCGTGCCCTACGTCCAGCCCGCGGGCACCGGCCGCGCGCACCTGCTGCTCGGCCAGGTCGCCCGCACGATGATCGGCGCCGAGCAGAGCAACGGCGAGCTGTCGGTCATGACCAACTGCGGGCCCAAGGGCCGGCCGATCCCGCTGCACTTCCACGACCGCGAGCTCGAGGTCTTCGTGTGCACGCGCGGGCGGGTGCAGGTGTGGGCCGGCGACGAGAGCCGCGTCCTGTCGCCCGGCGACATGGCCGTCGTGCCCGCCGGGACCACGCACGCCTACCAGTTCCACAGCCACTTCTCCGAGTTCATGGGCCCGATCACGCCCGGCGGCTGGGATCGCTTCTTCGACCTGACCGGCACGCCCTACGACGCGCCGGCCTTCCCGCCCGAGGACAACAGCCCGCCGCCGTTTGCCAAGTTCGGCCAGGCCGAGCACGAGTTCCACATGAAGTACCTGCCCGACGCGCCGTACGCGCCGCCGACCTGGGACGCGGCCGACGACGCGCTGCCCGGCGCCGCCGTCCCGTACTTCCTGCGCTCGGGCGAGGGGCCGCGCCACCTGCTCGGCGGCCAGATGGTCACCACGATGGTCACGGCGGCCGAGTCGGCCGGCGAGCTGGGCATGTGGACCGTGCAGGGCACGATCGGCGCCGAGATGCCGCCCCACGTCCACGAGCGCACGCACGAGGCGATCTTCGTGCGCAACGGCACGGTCCGGGTGACGCTCGACGGCGAGCAGCACGTCCTCACGCCGGGCGAGTGCGCGAGCATCCCCGCCGGCTGCGTGCACACCTACGCCTTCGAGAGCGCGGTGACCCGCGCGATCGTCATGAGCGCGCCCGGCGGTCTGGAGCGGCTGTTCGCGCTGGCCGGCGAGCCCTACGAGCACCACGTCTTCCCCGCCCAGCCCGCAGCGTTCCCGAGCGCCGAGGCGATGGAGGCCGCGGCCGCCGAGCTCGACATCCACTTCGTGGACGCCTGAGCGGGCGTGCGGTTCGCCTCGCTCCTGCTCGACGGCCGCCCCCAGGCGGTCGCGGTCGAGGACGATCACGCGATCCCGCTGGCCGGGATCGCCGAGCTCGGCGCGGCGACGCCGTCGTCGGTGCTCGCCGACCCGCCGCTGGACCGCGCCGCCGCGATCGCGCTCGACGACCCGGCGCTGCGCTGGCGGCCGGTCGTGCCGTCGCCCTCCAAGGTCATCTGCGTGGGCCTGAACTACCGCGAGCACGTCGCCGAGTCGCTGCGCGACGAGCCCGACTACCCCGTGCTCTTCACGAAGTGGGCCGCGTCGCTGGCCGGGCCCTACGACGCGCTGGCGCTGCCGCCCGAGTCGACCAAGGTCGACTACGAGGGCGAGCTGGCGGTGGTCATCGGCGCGCACGTGCGGCGCGTGGCGCGCGCGGACGCGCTCTCCGCCGTGGCCGGCTACGCCGTCGCCAACGACGTCTCGATGCGCGACTTCCAGCACAAGTCCCACCAGTGGCTGCAGGGCAAGGCGTGGGACGCCAGCACGCCGGTCGGCCCCTGGCTCGTCACGCCCGACGACGTGCCCGATCCGCAGGCGCTGACCCTGCGCACGACGGTCAACGGCCAGACCGTGCAGGAGGCCACGACCGACCTGATGATCTTCGACGTCGCGACGCTCGTCGCGGCCGTCTCCGAGTTCGCCGCGCTGGAGCCCGGCGACCTGATCCTGACCGGCACGCCGGGCGGCGTCGGCGTCCGGCGCGACCCGCCGCTGCTGCTGGGCGACGGCGACGTCGTGGCCGTCGAGGTCGACGGCGTCGGGCGCATCGAGAGCACCATGAAGGAGGAGGAGCGAGCATGAGCGACCTGCACGTCCTGATCGCCGGCGGCGGCGTCGGCGGGCTGTGCCTGGCCCAGGGCCTGACGCGCGCCGGGGTGACCTGCGCGGTCTACGAGCGCGACCCGGGCGACACCCGCCGGGCCGGCTATCGCCTGACGATGAACGCCGACGGTGGCGAGGGCCTGCGGGCCTGCCTCCCCGACGACCTCTACGACCTCTACCTGGAGACCTCGCGCAAGACGCCGGCGCGTGCCCGCGCGGTCGTCGTCGACCAGGACTGCCGCGAGCTCAGCGCCGCGCCGCACCTCGGGCCGCCCAACGACGGCCCGCGCCCGCACACCGCCATCGACCGCCGCGTGCTGCGCCAGATCCTGCTCGGCCGCCTCGGCGACGCCGTCCACGCGGGCGCCGCGGCGACCCGCTTCGAGGACCGCGGCGACGGCGTCCGCCTGCACCTCGCCGACGGGACGACCGCGGACGGCGACGTGCTGGTCGCCGCCGACGGCGTCGGCTCGGCCATCCGGCGCCAGCTGCTGCCCGACGTCGAGATCATCCCCGCCGACGTCGGCGGCCTCGGCCTCTTCGCCCGCTCGCCGCTGACGCCCGCGGTCCTCGCCGAGCTGCCCGAGATCCTGCTCGACGGCTTCGTCATCGCGCGCGACGACGCGGGCGGCCTGCTCGCGCTCGGCGTCTATGACCCGCGGCGCCCGGTGGCGCAGGCCGCCGCCGCGCTGGCGCCCGACGTGCCCGTCGAGGGGGTCGACCCCTACATGATGATCAGCGGCGGCGTCCTGCCCGGCACGACGATCCCGCAGCCCGGCGACTGGACGGCCGACACGCCGCGCGCGGTCCACGACGGGATGCTCCAAGTCGTGGCCGGGTGGCATCCCGCCCTGCGCGGCCTGGTGGAGCGCATCGACCTCGAGACCCTGTTCTGGTTCCCGTTTCGCCGCCTGGACCCCGCGCCGCCGTGGCCGACGACGCGCGTCACGCTGCTGGGCGACGCGATCCACGCGATGATGCCCACCCGCGGGCAGGGCGCCAACATGGCGCTGCGCGACGCGGGGATCCTCGCCGGCCGGATCGCCGCCGCCGCGCGCGGCGAGCAGGACCTGCTGGAGGCCATCGCCGCCTACGAGGCCGCGATGCGCGACTACGTGTACCCGATCATGGACCTGTCCGAGGACCACGGCCGCTTCGGCGGCGGCGGCCTGCGGCCGGCCGGGAGGGCCTGACCATGGCCATGCGGTTGCTCGGGCTGGGCTGCGGCCCGGCGGACGGCAGCAGCGACCTGCTGCTCAAGGCCGCGCTGCGGGCGGCGGAGGCCGACGGCGGCGTCGCGGTCTCGCACGTGCGCCTCGACGACCTGCGGCTCGACCGCTTCGCCGACGACGCCGCCTGGTTCTGGGACCAGCTGATGGAGCACGACGGGCTGATCGTCAGCGCGCCGATCCACAACCGCACGATCCCGGGCAAGTTGAAGCTGTTGCTCGACGCCATCCTCGGCCCCAAGGCCGACGTCGCCTTCGCGCTGGAGTACGTGCGGATGCGCGACGCCGGCCAGGAGGCGACCGTCAGGTTCCCCTTCGACGAGCGCGTGCTGCGCCCGCGCGTCGGCGGCTTCCTGGCCGTGGGCGGCGCGCTGACCGACCACTGGAAGACGCTCGCGCTGCCGTTGCTGCAGCATCTGACGTTCTCGATGCAGATCGGCGTGGTCGACCAGGCGCAGTTCGGCGGCGCGGGCGTGCCGAGCGCGATCGCGCTGGACGACGCCGCGCTGGAGCGCGCCGCGCTGCTGGGGCGCAACGTCGCCGAGCAGGCGGGCCGGGCGTTCGACGCCGTCGAGTTCCGGGGCGCGCCCGGCCTCTGCCCGATGTGCCACCTCGACCTCGTCGTCCTGCGGCCCGACGGCGTGGAGTGCGCGACCTGCGGGGCGCGCGGCACGCTGGTCGCCGGCGACGACGGCGCGGTCACCGTGCGCTTCGACGCCGACGGCGTCCGCCAGTCCGTGCTGACCGTCGAGGAGAAGCACGAGCACTTCCTCGAGGTCCAGGAGACCGCGCTGCGCCAGTTCGCCCAGGGCGACGCGATCGCCGCGGGCGTCGCGCGCCTGGCCGGCTTCGACCGGACGCTCAGCCCGCGGCCGGCGGCGCCGGCGTGACGTTCTGGTTGAGGTGGAAGACGTTGTCGGGGTCATAGCGCGCCTTGACGTCCTGCAGGCGCGCGAGCGTGCGGGCGTGGACGCCGGTGCCGACGCTCGCCTCGTCGCCCGCCATGAAGTTCACGTAGGTCCCGCCGGTCAGGTGCGGCGCCAGCGCGGCGTGCGTCGCGCGCGCCCAGGCGACCTCGGCCTCGGTGTCGGCCGGGTCCTCCCACATCGCCGGGACGTTGAGCAGCCACGCCGCGTCGCGGTGCGGGAACGCGGTGGCGCCGGCGTCGACGCGCCCGATCGCGCCGCCCATCGCGAGCACCTCGATCTGCGAGAGCGGCGAGGCGACCTGCGCGGCCTGGGCGAGCAGCGCGTCGATCAGACCGTCGCCCAAGTCGGTGGAGAACCCGGCCTTGATGTAGGTGTGCTTGCCCGCGGCGAAGATCTCGTCGGTCAGCGTCTGCATCGCCAGGAACGGCACGCGGTCCAGCGAGGAGGCGACGGGCCGCAGGTCGGCCGCGATCGCCGCGAGCACCGCGCGGCCGGCCTCGAGCTCCCCCGACCACTCGACGAGCGACATGATGCCCGGCGTGCCGACGAGCTCCGGCGGCATCCACGGCAGCGGCGGCGCCTTGCGCAGGAAGCTCGTCCACAGCAGCTCGTCGGGCGCGTCGGCCGCGGCCATCGCGTCGCGCCCACGCTCCAGCACGGCGCGCGCCCCGTCAAGGGGATGGAACGTGCCGAGGATCAGCAGCTCGGAGAGCGCGTGCAGCGCGAAGTCGAACGCGGTGACCACGCCGAAGTTGCCGCCGCCGCCCGTGAGGCCCCAGAGCAGCTCGGGGTCCGCGTGCGCGCTGGTGTGCACGACCTCGCCGTCGGCGGTCACGACCTCCGCGGCGACCAGGCTGTCGACCGTGAGCCCGAAGCGCCGCATCAGCCGCCCCACCCCGCCGCCGAGCGTGAGCCCCCCGACGCCGGTGTGCGACACGACGCCCGCCGGGACGACGAGGCCGTGGGCCTGCGTCGCGCGGTCCAGCTCGCCGAGCAGCGCGCCGCCGCCGACCCGTGCGCGCCGCGCGCCGGGGTCGACGATGATGGAGTTGAGGCCGCGCAGGTCGATGACGATCCCGTCGTCGCAGACGCTGTGTCCGGGCATCGAGTGCCCGCCCCCGCGCACCGCGATCGGCAGGCCGTGCGCGCGGCCGTGGCGGATCGCGGCGCTGACGTCGGCCGCCGAGGCGCAGTAGGCGATCAGCGCCGGGCGGCGGTCGTGCATCGCGTTCCAGATCGCGCGCCCCGCGTCGTAGCCGTCGTCGCCCGGCGCCACGACCCGGCCGCCGAACCCCGGGATCGTCCTCGTCGTGTCGGTGCCCGCCATCGCCATCGCCTCCGCATCCCATTTATCTATAGATCAATATCTATATGCGTCACGGTACCATCCCGGCCATGGCCCGGCAACCCCCGCTGCGCGACGCCAAGCGCCTCGCCGTCGTCCTCCAGGACCTGGCGTGGCTGCTGCCGCGCACGATCGGCGCGGCCGAGCTGGAGCGCGAGCCGCTGCCGCTCTCCGAGCTCGAGGTCATGCGGCTGCTCGTCCGCCGCCCCGGCCTGAGCGTCGGCGAGGTC
>JAOPZD010000609.1 GCA_025964295.1 Conexibacter sp. | reverse complement strand
CGCGCCCGCGAGCTGGCCCACCAGGGCGCCGCCGCCGTCGGCGCTGCCAGCGACGCGATGCTCGCCGTCAGCGGCGCGTCGGCCGAGGTCACGCGCACGATCCGCTCGCTCGGCGAGCGCTCCTCGCGGATCGGCTCGATGGTCGACACGATCGGCGGCATCGCCGAGCAGACCAACCTCCTTGCCTTGAACGCGGCCATCGAGGCCGCCCGCGCCGGCGAGCAGGGCCGCGGCTTCGCGGTCGTCGCCGAAGAGGTCCGCAAGCTCGCCGACGAGAGCCAGCAGGCCGCGTCGTCGATCGCCTCGGTGATCGCCGAGATCCAGACCGAGACCGAGCGTGCGCTGACCGTCGTCGAGGACGGCGCCGCGCGCACCGAGGACGGCGTCGCGACCGTCGAGGCCGCTCGCGCCTCGTTCGCGGAGATCGGCGAGGCCGTCGAGGTCACGTCCGGCCGCGTGGCCGAGATCGCCGCCGCGATCGGCGCGATCGCCGAGGGCTCCCAGAAGGTCGACGCCGACGTCGGCGAGGTGGCCTCGGTCGCCGAGCAGTCCTCGGCCGCCGCCCAGCAGGTCGCGGCCTCCAGCCACCAGACCGTCGCCTCGACCCAGCAGATCGTCGCCTCCGCCGAGGAGCTGACGCGCAGCGCCGACGAGCTGCACCGGCTCGCCGGGCGCTTCGTGCTGGTGCAGGAGTCCTAGACTCCTGCGCGTGAGCGACCAGGGAATCGAAGTCACCGCGGACGAGGCGCAGCGCCGGCTCGCCGCCGGCGAGGTGCAGGTGATCGACGTCCGCGAGCCCTACGAGTGGGACGCGGGCCGGATCCCCGGCGACGTGCGCCACATCACGCTCGGCGACCTCACCGCCCAGGCGGCGAGCATCGACAAGGACAAGCCGGTGGTGTTCTCGTGCCGCGCCGGCTCGCGCTCGTTCATGGCCGCGCAGGCCTTCCGCGCGTCGGGCTACGAGGCCTACTCCTTGGCCGGCGGCCTGCTGGCCTGGCAGGACGCCGGGCTGCCGCTGGACCCGCCGGACGGCACGGTCGCCGAGCACTGAGGCCGCTCCGGATTGTGGAGCGGTTCCTTGCGTGACCGCCGTCACGCACGGGTACAGCCCAGGACATGTACATCGGACTCGGCACCCTGCTGATCATCATCATCCTCGTCATCCTGCTCACCTAGGACGGCGAGAAGCGAGCAGGACGACGAAGGCCCGCCGGTGCGCGGGCCTTCGGTCCTTCTGCTGCGGCCAGCGCCTGACGGCGGTCAGGTGCGCTGGACGTTGATGGCCTTGGGGCCCTTGTCCCCGGCCTCTTCCTCGTACGACACGCGGGCGCCCTCCGCAAGGGAGCGGTACCCGTCGGCGATGATGGCGCTGTGGTGGACAAACAGGTCCTTGCCACCCTCGTCCGGCGTGATGAAGCCGAAGCCCTTGTCGTCACTGAACCACTTCACGGTTCCGCTGGGCATGTCAGCGAGTTCCTCCAAACACTGCTTGCGCCGGATCTCATCCCCGGCCGGTCGCGCGCAACGTACCAGGATCGGGCGCGTCCGTCAGTGAATGGACCGTGAAGCTCAGCGCTCGGGCACCCCAGGCCTATGCCTTGTCGGCGCCTTCCGGTACGTCGATCTCCCGCTTGAGGATCTTGCCGGTCGGGCCCTTGGGCAGCTCGGAGACGAACCAGATGTGCCGCGGGTACTTGTAGGCCGCGACGTTCTCCTTCACGTAGGCCTGCAGCGCGCCGGCGTCGAGCTCCTCGCCGTCCTTGAGGACGACGGCCGCGCCGACCTCCTCGCCGAGGTCGTCGTGGGGCACCGCGACCACCGCCGCCTCGCGGACCGCCGGGTGCTCGTAGAGCACCTCCTCGATCTCGCGCGGGTACACGTTGTAGCCGCCGCGGATGATCATGTCCTTCTTGCGGTCGACGATGAAGAAGTAGCCGTCCTGGTCGACCTTGGCCATGTCGCCGGTGTGGAACCAGCCGTCCTTCATGACCTCGGCCGTCGCCTCGGGCTTGTTCCAGTAGCCCTTCATGACGTTGTGGCCGCGGATGACGATCTCCCCCACCTCGCCGGTGGCCAGGTCGTTGCCGTCCTCGTCGACGACCTTCATGTCGACGCCGTCGATCGGCGTGCCGATCGAGCCGGGCTTGCGCTCCTTGTCGGGGTGGTTGAACGACGCCACCGGTGACGTCTCGCTCAACCCGTAGCCCTCGAGGATCTTGCAGTTGAACGCCTCGTCGAAGCCGCGCAGCAGCTCGACCGGCAGGGCCGCGCCGCCCGAGGCGCAGATCTCCAGCGACGTGGTGTCGTAGTCCTTGCGCTCGGGGAGGTGCAGCATCGCGCCGTACATCGTCGGCACGCCCTCGAAGACCTTCACCTTGTCGCGCTGGATGATCTCCAGCGCCTTGGCCGGGTCGAAGCGCGGGATCAGGCTCAGGCAGCCGCCGGCCAGGACGGTCGCGTTCATGCCGCAGGTCTGGCCGAAGGAGTGAAACAACGGCAGCGCGCCGAGGACGACGACGTGCTCGTCGAGGTCGAACAGCCCGGCGGCGACGCCGGCGTTGCGCTTGAGGTTGTCGTGGGTGAGCTCGGCGCCCTTGGGCTGGCCGGTCGTGCCCGAGGTGTAGAGGATCACCGCGGTGTCGTCGGGCGCCGCCTCGGCGACGTCCGGGTCGGGCTCGTGCTCGAAGATGATGCCCTCGATCTCGCCCGGCTTGACGTCGATCAGCTCCGCCCCGGCCTCGTCGGCGCCGGTCTGCGCGGCCTCGAGGAAGTCGTGCCAGGCGAAGACGATCTTGGCGCCCGGGTCCTTGAGGTAGAAGCCGACCTCGCGGCCCTTGAGCAGCACGTTCATCGGCACGACCACGCCGCCCGCGCGCAGGACGCCGTAGTAGGCGACCGGGAAGTACGGCACGTTGGGGAGCATGATCCCGACGCGGTCGCCCGGCTGCAGGCCCTTGGCCTTCACCATGGTCGCGACGCGCGCGCTGGCCTCGTCGAGCAACGCGTAGTTGAACTCCGCGTCGTCGAGCTTGATGGCCAGCCGGTCGCCGAACTTCGCGGCCGAGTCGGTCAGGATCGAGGCGAGGTTGCCGCTCATGCGCGGACCCTATCTGCGAGCAGCGCGCGGCGCGCCGAGCCCGCGCGCCTAGACGGTCTCGCCGCGGGCGGCGGCGAGCTTGGCGACGGCGCCGCGGATGATCCGCGAGACCTGCATCTGGGAGACGCCGACGAGCTTGCCGATCTGCTCCTGGGTCATGTCCTCCTCGAAGCGCAGGCGCAGCACGCGCTGCTCGCGCTCGTCGAGGCGCTCGAACAGGCGGGCGATCGTCGCGCGGTGCTCGGCGCGGGTCAGCTCGGGGTCGAGCGTCCCGTGGGCGTCGGCCAGCGTGGCGTCGTTGTCCTCGCCGCTGCCGCGCGGGGCGTCCAGCGACGCGGCGCGCATGCCCTGCTGGGCCTGCAGCGCCTCCAGGACCTGCTCGTCCTCGAGCTCCAGGGCCTGGCCGATCTCGCGCACCGACGGCGCGCGGCCCAGCCGCGTGGTCAGCTCGGTGCGGTACTTGTCGACCTCCAGCGCGCGCTCCTGCAGCTCGCGCGGCGGGCGGACCGACCAGCAGCGGTCGCGGAAGTGGCGGCGCAGCTCACCGACGATCGTCGGGACGGCGAAGCTGGAGAACGCGATGCCGCGCGCGGGATCGAAGCGGTCGACGGCCTTGAGCAGGCCCAGGCTGGCGACCTGGAGCAGGTCGTCGAAGGGCTCCTCGGCCTTGCGGTAGCGCTTGGCGATCGAGCGGGCCAGCGGCAGGAAGCGCTCGACGAGCGCCTCGCGCAGCTGCGGATCGCGGGTCTCGGCGTAGGCGGCGAGCAGCTGAGCGTCTGTCCGGGGCGCGGTGGTGGCGTCCAGGTGAGCGGAGCGGTTCATGGTCACGACCGGCATGCAAGTCCTGTTCCCATGCGGACGATCCGATAAACGGTGTCCGACGTGACCCACGGATCCTCAAGGCTGACGGTGAGCGTTCCGATGTGGTCCGTGACAGTGCCGTCAGTCCCTCCGCCTCCCCGCGCCCTCTCGCCCCAGGGCCGCTCCGCCGCGCTCGCCGACCTGCTCCGCCAGGCCACCCAGGCGAGCCTCGACCCCGAGGCGGTGCTCGAGGTCGCCGTGCGCTGGTGCGCGCGCGTGCTGGGCGACGCCGCCGCCGTCTGGACGCTCGCGCGCGACGGCGAGACGCTGGAGCGCGGGCCGGCGACGCACCGCGATCCCGCGCGGGAGGAGACCGAGACCGCGCTGGACCCCGGCCTGTCCGCGCGCGCCCGCGAGCGCCAGACGGCGGTCGCCGACGGCGGTCGCATGGTCGCGCCGCTGCGCAGCCGCGGCCGCGTCCTGGGCGTGCTCGCCGTCCAGCGCGACG
>JAOPZD010000604.1 GCA_025964295.1 Conexibacter sp. | reverse complement strand
CCGGTCGAGGAGGCGATCTTCTTCCGCGGCAAGCTGCGCGAGGCGTCGATGCCGTTCGGCGGGTTGGTCATCAACCGCGTGCACCCGCTGGCCGACGGCACCGTGAGCGACGACGTCGACCAAGCGGCGCTGGCCGCCGAGCTGGGCGGCGACGAGGCCCTGGCGCGCAAGGTCGCCAAGACGCTGCGGGAGTTCCGGGTGCTCGCCCACCGCGACAGCGAGTCGGTGGCCCGGCTGGTGCGCGAGCTCGACGAGCCCGACCCGATCCTCATCCCCCATCTCGACGGCGACGTCCACGACGTCGACGGGCTCGTGGCGGTGCACCGGCATCTGTTCGCCGACGCGGCGCGGCGCGCGGAGCTGCTGGAGGAGGCGGCGTTCTGATCGGGCGCGCGGGGGCGCCGCCGCTGGCGGTGATCTGCTGGCCGTTCGATCGCGGGACGCCGGACGTCGGCATGGGCGCCGGCGCCGCGGTGCTGGCCGGCGACGCCGAGCTGCACGCGCGCCTGGAGGACGCCGGCTGGGCGCCCACGGTGCAGCGCGTGCTCGCGGCCGACCCGGACACCGGCGAGGTGGCGCGGATCTTCGACCTGCTGCGGCAGCTGGCGCTGGACGTGCGCGCGGCGCGGGCGCGCGGGGCGTTTCCGCTGGTGCTGGCCGGCGGGTGCATCAGCGCGACCGGGACGGTGGCGGGCGCGGCGGGCGGCGATGGCGTCGACGTGGGCACGGTGTGGCTCGACGCCCACGCCGACCTCGACACGCCCGACGACAACCGGTCGGGATCGATGGACGTCATGGCGCTGTCGCTGCTGACCGGCGGGGTGTGGGGTGCGGCGCGCGCGACGATCCCCGACGCCGTGACCGTCGCCGAAGAGCACGTGGCGCTCCTCGGCGTTCGCGACCTGGCCGACTACCAGCGCGCCCGCGTGGAGCGCAGCTCCACGCACGTCCTCGGCGGCGGGTTCGGCGCCGACGCCGCCGACTGGGCGATCCGCGCCCTGCCACGCCACCGGTACCTGCACGTGGACCTCGACGTGCTCGACACGTCGGTCGGCCACGCCAACCGCCACGCCGCGCCCGGCGGCCCGGACCTGGACGCCGTCCTCGCCGTGATCGACACCACGTTCGCGACCGGCCGCGTCGTCGCCGCCGCGCTGACCGCCTACGAGCCGCCCAGCGACCGCGACGGCGCGATCCTCATCGCCGCCCGCACGATCGCGACCCACATCGCGCTCCGGGCCCGCGGCCAGATCTCAGCGCCCCCGCATCAAGGGGTCTGACCCCGAGGGGGGTCAGACGATCGTGCGCTGACGCAGGTCCTCCTCGGCCAGCATCTCGTCGGCGACCGCGCGCAGGTCGGAGTCGAGGTGGCCGCAGAGCACGTCGCGCAGCAGCGCGCGCAGCCAGCCGGTCAGCTCGTCGACGAGGGCCTCCAGCGCGTTGTCCTCCGGCGCCACGCCCGCCACCACCGCGCGCTCCAGGGCCACGAGGTGCGCGATCCGCTCGGTCACCTGGGCGCGCTGCTCGGGGATGGCGCAGAGCGCCGCGACCCGGCCGGCCAGACGGCCGGTCTGCGCGCCCTCGGGCTCCAGCAGCGCACGCAGCGCGAGCAGCACGTCGGTCAGCGCCTCGGACGGCCGCGGGCGGTCGTTGGCCAGCTCGAAGCGCCCGAGCGCCCACGCGAGCTCGCCCCCGCGCGGCGTGCGCCGCGCGATCAGCGACAGGAACGCGCGCAGCTCGTCCTCCTGCTGCTCGGGGACGACGCAGACGCCGCGCGCCTGCGCGCCGCCGGCGATCGCGAACGGCTGCCACGGGTTCCCGCCGGTCCGGGTCCACGCGGTGCGCGCCAGGACGATCCCGGCCGCGTCGTAGAGGCGCAGCGCCGTGAGCAGCCGGCGCAGCCGGACCTGTGCGTGGCGCAGCGGGGCCTCGTCGCCGGGCGCGGCCTCCCACGTCAGGCGGGCGAGCACGACCTGGTGGCCGTCCTCGCGCTCGCGGCGGGCGTCGGCGGGCGCGTCGCCGTAGGACTCGGCGCGCACGAGCGACAGGCCGTCGCCGAGCGCGATCTCCTCCGACATCAGCGCCAGGCCCATGATCGGCGCGACGACCTCGGTCAGCGCGCGGCCCTCCATGACGAGGCCCTCGAGCTCCTCGTAGGCGCGGGCCAGGCGGTCCTGGGAGAGCTCGAAGTCGCCGCTGTCCTCGAAGACGCGCGTGAGGAAGTGGCGCAGCGCCTCCTCGGCGCGGGCGCGCGGCTGGGCCGGGACCTGCACCTCGCCGCGGGCGACGAGGTAGGCGTCGAGGCCGCCGCACGCCGCGAGGGCGCTCACCGCCGGCAGGAAGGAGGTCAGCCGCCCGAGGATCGACAGGCGCTCGTCGATGAAGCTCGCCGTCAGCGGGCGGTAGCAGTACAGCGGCGCCTCGCGTCGCCCACCGGCGAGCTCGACGACCTCGAACGGGACCTCGGCGCCTTCGGCCGTGTCGGAGGCGAGCTGGAAGGCGGCCTCCTCGGCGAAGGCGGCAAGCGCTGCGTGCAGCTGGCGGTTGCGCATGCCGGTGCGGTTCGTCCCCTAGCACCGCTGTCCTCCATCACGCACGCCGCGTTGCAGCAGCTTTCCCGCGCGAGCCCGTGCATGGGCGCACCCGAAGGGGGACCGCGCAGGGGCACGCCGAAGACCGGTGCCAGTGCCGTCCCGTCGCTCCGTGCTCGCCTTCCTGCTCGCCACGCTCGTCGTGGTCCTGCCGGCGCGCGCCGAGGCCGCCGACACCGGCGGGACGTCGTACCCGACCAGGGCCCAGGCGTCGCAGCAGACGGTCCCGGTCACGCCCCCGGCCCCCACGCCGCCCGCCACCGTCGGCGCCGACGGCCTCGCCGTCGCCCCC
>JAOPZD010000583.1 GCA_025964295.1 Conexibacter sp. | reverse complement strand
GAGGACGATCGCCCGCGGCCCGGCGCGCAGCGCGGTGGAGACCGGGATCGCGTGCGGCGTCCCGTCGCCGGCCACCGTGGTCAGCGTCGCCGCCGTGCCCGGCGGCCAGGACGGCAGGGCGTCCACGCCGGCCGCCGGCTAGGCCGTGGCCGCCGCGTTGACGCGGTCGCGCCAGGCGATCAGCTCGCGCAGCGCGCCCAGGTCATAGCCCTTGCCGTCGCCGCCGATGCCGACGATCAGGTGCTCGACGCCCGCGGCGGCGAGGTCGTCGGCGGTGTCCAGCGCGTCGGCCTGGATGCCCCACGTGCGCTCGATCTCCGACGGGTCGCGGCCGGCGTCGGCGCAGTGGCCGAGCAGCACGTCGTTCTTCTTGGTGAACGTCGCGGCGTCGCCGAAGCCGTGCCACATGTCCGCGTGCCTGGCCACCAGCTTGAGCGTGACCTTCTCGCCGCTGCCGCCGATCAGGATCGGCATGTCGCCGACGGCCGGCGGGCTGAGCTTGGCCAGGCGCTCCTCGATGCGCGGCAGGTCGCGGCGCAGCGCGCGCAGGCGGGCCGGCGCGTCGCCGAACTCATAGCCGTACTCGTCGTAGTCCTTCTGGAACCAGCCGGCGCCGATGCCGAGGATCACGCGCCCGCCGGAGATGTGGTCGATCGTGCGGTGCGCGTCGGCCAGCAGCTCCGGGTTGCGGTAGGAGTTGCAGATGACCAGCGACCCGATCTGCGCGCGCTCGGTGACCTCGGCCATCGAGGCCATGGTCGTCAGCGCCTCGAAGTGCTTGCCCTCCGGCTCGCCGTAGAGCGGGTAGAAGTGATCCCAGCAGAAGATCGTGTCGGCGCCCAGCTCGTCGGCCTCGCGCCATGCGGCGCGCATCCCGTCGAAGTCGGCGTGTTGCGGCTGGACCTGTACTCCTACACGGACGGGCATGCGGCGCTCCTGGCGTCGTTGGGTCAACGGCGCCGCACGTTAGCGGCGCCCGTCAGGGTCCGATCATCCGTCGATCGGCGGCCATCGGTACCGTGCGCGCACGTCGTCAGGCTTACCGGTCCACTCCAGGCGCCGGGCGACGCGCCGATGACCAAGATGGTGGATCCCACGCCACAACGTCCCCTCCGCGTGCTCGTCGTCGACGACGCACCCGACATCCGCGCCCTGCTGCGCGCGATGCTCAGCGACCGCGTCGACGTCCTCGTCCTCGAGGCGTCCGGCGGCGAGGAGGCCCTGGCGCTGGCCGCCGCCGACCCGCCCGACCTGGCGGTCGTCGACCAGAACATGCCCGGCATGGACGGCGTGACGACGACCCGCGAGCTCAAGGCGCTGCTCGAGGACGTGGAGGTCGTGGCCTTCACCGCCGTCCCCGGCGCCGAGCGGCAGTTCGCGCAGGCGGGGGCGACGCACCACTTCCTCAAGGACCGCTTCGGCGACCTCGTCGGCTTCATCTCGGAACGGGCCGCGGGCAACGGGCGGTGACGTGATGGACGAGTCGGCGCAGCCGGTGCAGGCGGCGGGTTCGGCTCGCCGCGCCGACGCGCTGGCGCTGCTCGTCGACAACGTCCGCGACTACGCGATCCTGCTGCTCGACCCCGACGGCGTGGTCTCGAGCTGGAACCTCGGCGCCGCGCGGCTGAAGGGCTACACGGCCGAGGAGATCATCGG
This sequence comes from Conexibacter sp., assembly GCA_025964295.1. The sequence continues at coordinate 2,835 of JAOPZD010000583.1, read as the reverse complement.
CCGGCACTTCTCGACCTTCTACACCGACGAGGACCGCGAGCGCGGCCACCCCGCCGAGGTGCTCGAGGCGGTCCGCCGCGACGGGCGCTACGAGGAGGAGTCCTGGCGGGTCCGCAAGGACGGCACGCGCTTCTGGGCCCACGTCCTGATCACCGCGATCCACGCGCCGGACGGCGCGCTGCTGGGCTTCGGCAAGGTCACCCGCGACCTCACCGGCCGGCGCCTGTACGAGCAGCGCCTGCGCGACAACGCCGCGAACCTCGCCGCCACCAACGTCGAGCTCGAGCAGTTCCGCCGCCTCGTCCTCGGCGTCCGCGACTACGCGATCTTCCTGCTCGATGCCGGCGGCCACGTGACGACCTGGAACGCGGGCGCCGAGCGCACCAAGGGCTACACCGCCGAGGAGGTCGTCGGCCGCCACTTCTCGCTGTTCTACACCGACGAGGACCGCGCCCGCGACCATCCCGCCGACGAGCTGCGGATCGCCGCGGAGACCGGGCGCTACGAGGAGGAGGGCTGGCGCGTCCGCAAGGACGGCACGCGCTTCTGGGCCAACGTCGTCATCACGACGGTCCGCGACGAGGCGAGGGTGCTGCTCGGCTTCGCCAAGGTCACGCGCGACCTGACCGAGCGCCGCGAGGCCGAGCAGGCGCTGCGGCGGGCCAACGAGCGGCTCGCGCGCTCCAACCAGGAGCTCGACCGCTTCGCCGCCGTCGCCGCCCACGACCTCCAGGAGCCGCTGCGCACGATCGCCGGCTTCAGCGGTCTGCTGGTCCAGCGCCACGGTCCCGACCTGCCGGAGGGCGCGCGCGGCTACGCCGACCACATCACCGCGGCCGCCGAGCGGATGAGCCGGCTCGTCGACGACCTGCTCGGCTACGCCCGCGCGGCCGAGGCGTCGGGCGGCACCGGCGACACCGTCCTGGCCGACGCGGCCGCCGCCGTGATCGAGGAGCTGCGCGCGACGATCGAGACGCGCGGTGTGGCGATCGAGGTCGACGTGGCCGCCGACGCGCACGTCCACGCCGAGGGGCGCGACGTCGAGGCGGTGCTGCGCAACCTGCTCTCCAACGCCGTGAAGTTCGCCGCGCCCGACGCGCCGCGCGTGGCGCTGCATGCGGAGCCGGTCGAGGGCAGCTGGCGCGTCGACGTCGTCGACAACGGCATCGGGATCGACCCCGCCGACCGCCCGCGGCTGTTCGTCCCCTTCCAGCGTCTCCACAGCGCCGCCGACTACGAGGGGACGGGCCTCGGCCTCGCCATCGCCCAGCGCGTGGTCGAGCGCAACCACGGGGCGATCGGCGTCGACTCGACGGTCGGCGCCGGCAGCCGGTTCTGGTTCACCTTGCCGGCGGCCTGAGCCGGACCGTGGGCCCGGCTAGCGCCCGGATGCGTCCGCTTCCGGCGGCCTAGCGGCCGCGAGGTCGCGCTCGATCGCGGCGGCGGTCGCCAGCAGTGGCGGCAGCAGCGCCGCGCGGACGTCGTCGACGCCGGTGCGGGTCGCGTGCGCGGAGACGTTGACGGCGGCCACGACGACGCCGGCGCGGTCGCGGATCGGCGCGGCGACGGAGCGCAGGCCCTCTTCGAGCTCCTGGTCGACGAGCGCCCAGCCCTGCTCGCCGACGCGGCTCAGCTCGGCGCGCAGCGGCGCGGCCTCGTGGATCGTGTCGGGCGTCAGCGCCCGTAGCTCGGTGCGCGCCAGCACGTCGTCCAGCGCGGCGCGCTCCAGCCCGGCGAGCAGCACGCGGCCCATCGACGTCGCGTAGGCCGGGAAGCGCGTCCCGACCGAGATCGCGACGCGCATGATCCGGCGCGTCGGGACCCGGGCGACGTAGACGACGTCGGTGCCGTCCAGCACGGAGACCGACGAGGACTCGTGGACCTCCTCGACGAGCCGCTCGAGGTGCGGCTGGGCGACCTCGGGCAGGGTCAAGGACGACAAGTACGCGTAGCCGAGCTCGAGCACCTGCGGCGTGAGCGCGAAGCGCGTCCCGCTGAGGTGGACGTAGCCGAGCTGCTGCAGCGTCAGCAGGAAGCGCCGCGACGCGGCGCGCGTCAGCCCGGTCGCCCGCGCGACCTCGCTGAGCGTCTGGGGCTCGGAGGCGCTCAGCGCGCGGATGACCGACAGCCCGCGCTCCAGCGACTGCACGAACTGGCGGTCGCGCGGCGGGGCAGTGGGCGTCTCGGTCATGAGAGCGCGCCCTCCTCCTCGAGCACCTGCTGGGCGCGGGCGAAGGCGGTGTTGGCCGCCGGGACACCGGCGTAGATCGCGGTGTGCAGGAGCACCTCGCGGATCTCGTCGGCGGTGAGGCCGTTGCGCAGGGCGGCGCGGACGTGCATGGCCAGCTCATCCTCGCACCGCAGCGCGCAGAGCACGGCGAGCGTGATCATCGAGCGCTCGCGGCGCTCGAGGCCGTCGCGGGTCCAGACGCTGCCCCAGGCCATCTTGGTGATGAGCTCCTGGAAGGGCGCGCTGAAGTCGGTGGTGTTGTCGATCGCGCGGTCGACGTGCGCGTCGCCGAGCACCGCGCGGCGGACGGCCATGCCCTCGTCGTGCAGGTTGTCGCTCATGATGGGTGGGGCTCCCGGCGGTCGAGGTGGTCGGCGATCAGGTCGGTCACGGCGTCTGCCCGCTCGACGCTGACGACATGCGCGCCTGGATCGAGGACCTCCAGCCGCGCGCCGGCGATCGCGGCGGCCAGGCGCTCCTGGTGCTCGGGTGCGATCGCGGCGTCCTGCGCGCCGCCGATCACCAGCGTCGGCGCGCGGATCGCGGCGAGGTCGGCGCGGAGGTCGAGGGCGGCGAGCGCGTCGCAGCAGGCGGCGTAGCCGGCG
>JAOPZD010000553.1 GCA_025964295.1 Conexibacter sp. | reverse complement strand
GCCACGCCCGCGTTCGTGCCCGCCGGCCGCGCCCCCGGCGGCGAGCTCGCGGTCCTCGACGCGCAACCGGCCGCCCACGACGACGATCCCATCGCGATCCTGCCGTCCATCCTCGCCGCCCTGCGCGGCGACGACCGCCCTCAGACGCCGATCACCGGTGGCGGCCGCGGGGCGATCCTGTGCCTCATCGTCGACACCAGCGGATCGATGGCCGCCCGAGGACGTCTCGCCCGCGTCAAGGGCGCGATCGAGGCCGCGCTGCGCCGGGCCTACGCGCGCCGTGACCTGGTCGCGATCGTCGCCTTCGGCGGTGACCGGGCGCGCACGCTCGTGGCGCCGGGCGCGCCGCTCGCGGAGGCGGCGGCGGCCGTGCGGGAGCTGCCGGCCGGTGGGCGCACCCCACTGGCCGCGGGCATCGCGCACGGCGCCGCGCTCCTGGAGAGCTGCCGGCAGGGCAAGCTCGCCGGGCGCGCGCGGATCGCCGTGCTGCTGACCGACGGCCGTGCCCCGGATTCGGAGGACGATGCGCGCGTCGCCCTGGCCCGGGTGGTCACCGCCGCCGACCGCACCGTGGTCGTCGACCTCGAGGAGGGCGGCATCCGCCTCGGCCTGGCCGCCGCGCTGGCGCACGCCGCCGGCGCCGACCTCACCCGCCTCGTCACCCCCGACGCCGCCGAGCCCCGGCGCCGTCCCGATCGCAGGAGCGCCGCATGAGCGACACGACCAACACCGAGCCGGCCGCCGAGCGGCCTGCCGGCTACGTGGCCCGCTGCTCGCTGCGCGGCGCCGCTGCCTCGCAGGATCCCGACGACGCGCCGATCGAGCGCCCCGTCGGCGACGCTGCGGCGCTCGCGCGCAACACCGCGCCTGGCGTCGACGTCCCTCACCGCGCGGCCGATCGCGGCACCGCCGAGCCGCGACGCCGCAAGCCCCGCGACCGGCCGCTGCTCGTCGTCGTCACCGGCGACGGCAAGGGCAAGTCGACCTCGGCCTTCGGGATGCTCCTGCGGTCCTGGAACCGCGACTACCGCTGCGGCGTCGTGCAGTTCATCAAGTCGGGCAGGTGGAAGGTCGGCGAGCAGCGGGCCGCCGAGGCCCTCGGCGGCATCGACTGGATGAAGATGGGAGACGGCTGGTCCTGGATCTCCAAGGACATCACCGAGTCGGCCGACCTGGCCCGCGCCGGATGGGAGCAGGTCAAGCGCTTCATCGCCGAGGAGCGCTACGAGTTCCTCCTGCTCGACGAGTTCACCTACCCGTTGAAGTGGGGCTGGGTCGACGTCGACGAGGTCGTCGCGGTGCTGCGCGACCGGCCGGGCTTCCAGCACGTCGTCGTGACCGGGCGCGACGCGCCCCAGGCGCTCGTCGACGCGGCCGACCTCGTCTCCGAGGTCACGCTTGTCAAACACCAGATCGAGCAGGGCATCCGCGGACAGCAGGGGATCGAGTGGTGAGGCCGTCGGTCCTGGTGATCCTCGACGGCGCCAGCGAGCCGTGGAGCCCGGCCGGGTCGACGAGCCTGGAGCGGGCACGCACGCCGGCGATCGACGCGCTCGCCTGCGACGGGACGCTGGCGCGCGTGCGGACGGTGCCGCCCGGCCTGCCGGCGGGGTCGGAGACCGCGATCCCGGTGCTGCTGGGATGGACGCCTCCGGGCCGGGTGGACCGCGGCGCGATCGAGGCGGCGGCCCATGCGATCCACGTCGGCCCGGGCGCGCGGGCCTGGCGGGTCGACGTCGTCGACGCGGACGGGCGGCGTGCCGACGGTGCCGCCACGCGACGGGCGGCGGCCGCGCTGCGCAGCGCCGCTCCCGCCCATGTCGTCCATGCCCGCGCCGGGCATCGCCTGCTGGTCGTGGGGCCTGAGCCGTTGCCCGGCGCCGCGCGCGTCGCGCCGCTCGTGCCGTGGCCGGAAGGGACGACGCTGCCGCGGATCCTCGACAACGCGACCGTCGTCGTGGCGGCCCGCGGGGCCGCGGCGGGCATCGCCGCGCTGCTGGGGGCGCACGTCGAGCTGCCCGAGGGGGCGACCGGCGGTACGAACACCGACCTCACGGCCAAGGCCGCCGCCGCCGTCGCGGCCCTGCACCGCGGCGCGTCGCAGCTCATCGTGCACGTGGGCGGCGCCGACGAGGCCGCGCACCTCCTCGACCCCGCAGCCAAGGTCGCGTTCCTCGAGCGCGCCGACCGGGAGCTGATCGCGCCGCTCGCGGCAGCGACCGCTCGCGCCGGCGGCACCCTGCGCGTCTGCCCCGACCATGGCTGCGACCCCGCGACCGGCGCCCACGACGCCGGGCCGGTGCCGCATCTGACCTGGAGGAAGGCGGACCTCGACGGCGCGCCGCCGTGCGCCGGGCGACGTCTGACCGAGCGCGCGGTCGCCGCGCTCGACGTCACCGACGCCGACACGATCGCGCTGGTGGCCGCGTGATCCCCAGGATCGTCGTGGCCGGGACGAGCTCGGGCGCGGGCAAGACGACGGTGGCCTGCGGCCTCATCGGCGCGCTCCGGGCGCGAGGTCTCACGGTGCAGGGGTTCAAGGTCGGCCCCGACTACATCGACCCGAGCCACCACGCGCTGAGCTCCGGCCGGCCCGGCCGCAACCTCGATGCGTTCCTCAGCGGGCCCGAGCTCATCGCGCCGCTGGTCCGCCACGGCTGCGCCGGTGCCGACATCGCGGTCGTCGAGGGCGTCATGGGCCTCTTCGACGGCGCCTCCGGACGCGGCGAGCTGGCGTCCACCGCGCACGTCGCCAAGCTCCTGGACGCCCCGGTCGTGCTCGTCCTCGACGCCGCCGCCATGGCGCGCTCCGCGGCGGCGATGCTCCACGGGTTCCGGACGTTCGACCCCGACGTCCGGGTCGCCGGCGTCATCTTCAACAAGGTCGGCTCCGACGGCCACGAGCAGCTCCTGCGCGAGGCGGTGCAGGACAGCGGCGTGCCGGTCCTCGGTGCGCTGCGCCGCGACGAGCGCGTGGTCACGCCGGAGCGCCACCTCGGCCTCGTCCCCGTCGCCGAGCGCGAGCACGACGCCCGCGCCGTCCTCGACGCGCTGGCCGACGCGGCGGCGCGCTACGTCGACATGGACGCCGTCGTCCGCCTGGCCGGCACCGCGCCGGTCGTCCCCGGCCCGACGTGGTCGCCCGTCGCCGAGCGGCCTGTCGTTCGCGGGACCCGGATCGCCATCGCTCGCGGGCCGGCGTTCTCGTTCCATTACCAGGAGAACCTCGAGCTGCTCGAAGGCGCGGGTGCCG
>JAOPZD010000540.1 GCA_025964295.1 Conexibacter sp. | reverse complement strand
CGCCGGCTCGTGCGCTCGGGGCTCCTGGCGATGGGGCGGACCGAGAAGGTCGGCCTGCGTGCCCTGATGCGCGTCGCACGCGTGGATCCGACGCGGGTCGACGCCCGCTCGCTCGGCTTCGGCCTCGCGCCGCGGCTCAACGCGGCCGGGCGGCTGCACCGCGCCGACGCGGCGCTCGAGCTGCTGCTCACTCATGACGAGGCGCGGGCCACCGAGATCGCCGAGGAGCTCGACCGCGCCAACGCCGACCGGCGCTTCGTCGAGCAGCGGATCCTCTTCGAGGCCGAGGCCCAGGTCGCGGATGCGGGCGAGCAGCCGGCGTACGTGCTGTGGGCCGACGGCTGGCACCAGGGCGTCATCGGCATCGTCGCGTCGCGGATCGCCGAGCGCACGAACCGCCCGACCGTGCTCGTCGCGCTGCGCGCGGGCGAGGACGAGGGCACCGGCTCGGGCCGCTCGATCCCCGCGTTCGACCTCCTCGGCGGCCTGGACGCCTCGGCCGAGCACCTGCTGCGCCACGGCGGCCACCGCGCCGCCGCGGGCTGCACGATCCGCCGGGCGGATCTGCCGGCGTTCCGCGCCGCGTTCGCCGCCCACGCCGCGGCGGTGCTCGAGCCCGAGGACCTGGTCCCGGTCGAGCGGGTCGACGCGGTCGTCTCCGGTGACGAGCTCGGCCAGGAGCTCGCGGAGGAGCTCGGCCGCCTGGCCCCGTTCGGGATCGGCAACCCGTCGGTGTCGCTGCTCGTGCCGGCCGCCCGCATGGTCGACCCGCATCCGATGAGCGAGGGCAAGCACGTGCGCTTCACGGTCGAGGCCGGCGGCGTGCGGGCACGCGCCGTGGCGTTCGGCATGGGCGCGCTGCCCGACGGGGCCGCCGAGGGGCGGCTGCACGCGACCTTCACGCTGGAGCTCAACGAATGGCAGGGCGCCGTGGAGCCGCGGCTGGTGCTGCGCAAGCTGCTGCCCGCCGACGCCGAGGCGCCGGTGCTGGTCGGCGAGCCCGCGCTCGGCACCGTGGAGTGGCGGGAGGCGGTCGTCGCCGCCGCCGCGCCCGCGCGGGCGCGGCAGCTGACCGGTCGGCTCGGCGGCTTCGCGATCACGAGCTGGGACGCGCTGGAGCGCGACCCGGCGCTGGCGGAGCCCTACCACCACCTCGTGGTCCTCGATCCGCCGCTGCATCCCGACCAGGAGGCGCTCGTCGCCGCAGGCCATCCGGCCCAGATGGCCCATCTGGCCTGGGGTGAGCCTGAGCTACGCTGTTCCAGGGATGTCCTGGACCGAGATCTTGCGCTGCGACCCAGCCTCGTCGGCACCTATCGCGCCCTGCGCGACGGCGCCGCGCTGGACGTCGCGCTCGGCCACCGGCCGGCGGCGCCCGCCGGCCGGCTGCTCCGGGTCCTGCACGAGCTCGGGCTCGTCGAGCTCGACGACGGCGGGCACGTCACCGTCCCGCCGGCCCAGCACACCGATCTGGAGCGCTCGCCGGCCTTCCGGGCCGCTGCCGCGCGCCACGCGGAGGGGACGGCATGGCTGACCAGCGCGAGCGTGACCCCGCAGGCGGCGTGAGCCCCGACGGCGCCGACGCCGCCGCCGACAACGGCGACCGCATCCCGGTCGACCTCGTCACGCACCCCGGCGAGCACACCGCCGTCGAGCGCGCCGACCTCACCGCCTACGAGCGGCGCCTGCTCTCCGACCTCTTCGCGATCGTCGAGGAGCACGCCGACGAGGCCGCGCTGCCGATCGACCGCGCCCGCGTGGAGGAGGCGTTCGTCTTCGCCTGCGAGCACCACGCCGACCAGCGCCGCAAGTCCGGCGAGGACTTCATCGTCCACCCGGTCGGCGTGGCGAAGATCTGCGCGGGCATGCGGCTGGACACCGACACGCTCGTCGCCGCGCTGCTGCACGACACCGTCGAGGACACCTCCGCGTCGCTGGCCGAGGTCCAGGAGCTCTTCGGCGAGGAGGTGATGGCGATCGTCGACGGCGTCACCAAGCTCACCGGCATCACCTTCACCTCGCGCGACGAGGCCCAGGCCGAGAACTACCGCAAGATGATGGTCGCGATGGCCTCCGACGTCCGGGTCATCCTGATCAAGCTCGCCGACCGCCTGCACAACATGCGGACGATCGACGCGATGCCCAAGCAGAAGCAGATCGAGAAGGCCAAGGAGACCCTCGAGATCTACGCGCCGATCGCGCACCGGCTGGGCATCCACGCGATCAAGTGGGAGCTCGAGGACCTCGCCTTCGCCGCGCTGCACCCGCGCAAGTACCAGGAGATCAAGGGCCTGGTCAACCAGCAGCGCGAGGAGCGCGACGACTACGTCAAGTCGGCCGGCGACGAGCTGCTGAGCGAGCTGGAGGCCCTCGGCATCGCCGCCCGCATCTCGGGCCGCGCGAAGCACTTCTACTCCATCTACTCCAAGATGACCAAGAAGGGCCGCGAGTTCAACGAGATCTACGACCTGACCGCGATGCGCGTCGTCGTGGACTCCGTCAAGGACTGCTACGGCGCCGTCGGGGTCATCCACTCGCTGTGGAAGCCGCTGCCGGGGCGCTTCAAGGACTTCGTCGCGATGCCGAAGTTCAACATGTACCAGTCGCTGCACACGACGGTCATCGGGCCCGAGGGCCTGCCGCTGGAGATCCAGATCCGGACCAAGGACATGCACGACATGGCCGAGTTCGGGGTCGCCGCGCACTGGATGTACAAGCAGGACCCCAACAAGAAGGGCGGGGGCCTGGAGGGCGACGACAAGCTCAAGTGGCTGCGCTCGATGCTCGACTGGCAGTCCGATCTCCATGACCCCAAGGAGTTCATGGAGACGCTGCGGGTCGACCTCTTCGACGAGGAGGTCTTCGTCTTCACGCCCAAGGGCGAGGTCAAGTCGCTGGCCCAGGGCGCGACGCCGCTGGACTTCGCCTACGAGGTCCACACCGAGGTCGGCCACCGCTGCGTCGGCGCGAAGGTCAACGGCAAGATCGTCCCGCTCAACTACACGCTGAACTCGGGCGACATCGTCGAGATCCTGACCTCCAAGCGCGACCGCGGCCCGTCGCGCGACTGGCTGGCGCTGGTCAAGACGACGCGCGCCCGCAACAAGATCAAGCAGTTCTTCAAGGCCGAGTCGCGCGAGGACACCGAGCACACTGGCCGGGAGCTGCTGCAGGACCACCTCAAGAAGCAGGGCCTGCCGCCGCAGAAGATCGTCAGCTCGCCGCTGCTGGCCGACGTCATCCGCGAGATGGGCTTCCGCAAGGCCGATGACTTCTACATCGCGCTGGGCGGCGCGAAGATCTCGTCGAAGGTCGTCGTCAACAAGGTCATGCAGCGCCTCAAGCAGGGCGAGGCGGCCGAGGACGAGATCGATCCCGCCGAGGCGCTGGTCAGCACCCGTCGCGCGCGGCGCCAGCCGACCGGCAAGGCGGGGTCCTACGGCATCCGCGTCGACGGGGTCGAGGACGTCCTCGTCCGGCTGGCCAAGTGCTGTCGGCCGGTGCCGGGCGACCCGATCGTCGGCTACGTCTCGCTCGGGCGGGGGATCACGATCCACCGCGACGACTGCCCGAACACCGTGGCGCTGCGCAAGGACCCCGAGCGGTTCGTGCGCGTGCTCTGGGAGGGCGACCACCAGACGGCGTTCCGCGTCGAGCTGCAGGTCGACGCCTGGGATCGCCACCGCCTGCTGGAGGACTTGTCGCGGACGTTCGCCGAGGCCGGCTTCAACATCGTCGAGGCGCGCTGCATCGTCAGCTCGCCGATGGTGCAGAACCGCTTCGTGGTCGAGGTT
>JAOPZD010000533.1 GCA_025964295.1 Conexibacter sp. | reverse complement strand
CTGGCGTGCGAGACGCGCCCGCTGCTGCAGGGCGCGCGGCTGACCGCCTGGGAGCTCGGCAAGCTCGGGATCCCGTTCGCGCTGATCGTCGACGGCGCCGCGGCCGGCCTGCTGCGGCGCGGCGTCGCCGACGCGGTCGTCGTCGGCTGCGACCGCGTGGCGGCCAACGGCGACGTCGCCAACAAGGTCGGGACCTACGCCCACGCGCTCGCGGCGAGGGCGGCGGGCGCGCCGTTCGTCGTCGCCGGACCGTCCTCGACGATCGACCTCGCGACCGCCGACGGCGACGCGATCGAGATCGAGGAGCGCGGCGCCGAGGAGGTCGTGTCGTTCGGCGGCGTGGCGGTCGCGCCTCCGGGGACGCCGGTGATCAACCCGGCCTTCGACGTGACGCCGGCGGAGCTGGTCAGCGCGCTGGTGACGGAGACCGGCGTGGCGTCACCGGTGGACGCGGTGGCGGTGGCGGCGTTGGTGGCCGCCGGCTGACGCGGGCGTCGCCCGGGCGGGATCCGTGTCGTCTGGTGTCCCGATGTGGGACACCAGACGACACGGACCCCGGCGTTCGCGCCCGAACCACCCGTCGCGGCGCCCCGGCGCCTAGTCCTTGAACAGCCGCGCCACGCTGATCGCGCGCGACGTCCCGAACCCCGCGACCCTCAGCGCCAGCGGCTGGCGTGAGCCCACGCGGCTGACCGCCCCGGGCTCGCGCTCGCGGTACCACTCGATGGTCTCGATCAGCGGCTGCTCGTGGTGGCCGGGCGTCCAGCCGAGCTCGCGCTTGGACTTCGTCGAGCGGTAGGCCCAGCGCAGCGAGAGCGCGCGGATCTCCTCGACGGTGATCGCCGGGCGCCCGGGCGCCGCCTCGGCGACGCGGGCCAGCGCCAGCGCCGCGTGCAGCGGCAGCTTGACCGCCGGCGGCTCGACGCCGCTCAGCCGCCCCAGGTCGGCGAACAGGCGGTCGTTGGTGAAGTTCCGGCCGCCGAGGATGTAGCGCTCGCCGACCGTGCCCTTCTCCTCGGCCAGCAGGTGGCCGCGCGCGACGTCGGCCGCCCCGACGATGCACAGCGCGCCGTCGACGTAGACCGGGATCTCGCGGCGCAGGAAGCGGCGGACCAGCTCGGTCGAGGAGCGATGGACATCGCCGCGGCCGAGGACGTGCGCCGGGTTGACGATCACCACCGGCAGGCCCTGCGCGCCGACCCGCAGCGCCTCGCGCTCGGCCTCGGCCTTCGCGTTGGCATAGGTCAACCCGACGCGCGCCGCGTTGAAGACGTGCGTCTCGTCGGCCGTCGTGCCGTCCTGCGCCGGACCGATCGCCGCCGCTGCGCTGGTGTGCACGACGCGCTCGACGCCGGCGCGCAGCGCCTCCTCCAGCGCGACCCGCGTGCCGACCACGTTGGCGCGGTACAGGTCCCGCCACCCGGCGCGCAGCGTCGTCGCGCCCGACACGTGGAACAACCGGTCGACGTCGCGCAGCGCCCGGCGCATGTCGCGGCGGTCGGTGACGTCGGCGGTGACGACCTCGACGTCGAGGTCGGCGATCGCGTCCAGCGCCGCGTGCTCGGGCACCGTGACGCGCACGCGGTCGCCCCGCTCGGCCAGGGCCCACGCGACGTGCGAGCCGACGAGTCCGGTCGCGCCGGTGACGAGCGTCGTTGCCATCTCGGCGCCATCCTGCCAGGACCCGACCCCGTAGGCTGGCGCACCATGTCCCAGGTCGCCGTGGTCACCGACACCACGCACTACGCTCCCCGCGCGCTGCTCCAGGCGCACGACATCCGCGAGGTGTCGCTGTACGTCAACCTCGGCGACCGCCACGAGCGCGAGTCCGACATGCCGGACTTCGACGCGTTCTACCAGCGCCTGCGCGAGCTCGACAAGCTGCCGACCACGTCGCAGCCGTCGATCGGGGACTTCCTGGAGGTCTATGAGCCGCTCGCCGCCGAGGGCCGCGACATCGTCTCGGTGCACATCGCGGGCGGGATCTCCGGCACGCCCGAGACCGCGCGCCAGGCCGCGACCGAGATCGCCGCCAAGTACCCCGGCCGCCGCGTCGACGTCGTCGACTCGCGGACCGCGTGCGGCGGCATCGGCCTCTGCGCGCTGGCCGGCGCCGCGGCCGCCTCGACGGGCGCCGACCTCGACACGGTGACCAGGCGCGTCAACGACGCCGCCGACGCGATGAAGATCTGGTTCGCGGTCGACACGCTGGAGTTCCTCAAGCGCGGCGGCCGGATCGGGACCGCGCAGGCCTGGCTGGGCGGCGCGCTGAAGATCAAGCCGATCCTCACGATCGACCGCGAGATCACGCCGGTCGAGCGCGTCCGGACCGCGGGCCGCGCGTTCGAGCGCATGGTCGACTACCTCAAGGCCCGCCACGAGGACGGCGCCGACGGCTGGGTCATCCAGCACATCCAGGCCCCCGAGCAGGCCGAGAAGCTCGCCGACCGCGGGCGCGAGATCTTCGGCACCGAGCCGGTCTTCGTCTCCGAGATCGGGCCCGTGATCGGCACGCACGTCGGTCCCGGCCTGATCGGCGCGGGCGGCCTGCCGCGCGCGCTGATGGCCGAGCTCGGCGTCTGAGCCGGCGCCGCTAGGTCGCCGGGACGATCACGCCCGACCCGCCGTTGCCCTCGTCGCCCGGCGGCGGCTTGGGCACCGGCGGACCGCCGAGCGGCGGCCCCGGCGGCTGCGGGCCGGTCGGGTCGATGATGGCCGCGGTGCGCGCCTCCTGGCGCCAGGTCCACCACTCGCGCACCACGATCTGGATCGACGCCGCGATCGGGATCGCGATGATCGCGCCGAGGATCCCGAGCAGCGTCGAGCCGAAGAGCACCGCGACGAGCACGATGAACGGCTGCACCTGCACGGTCCGCCGCTGGATCTGCGGCTGGATGATGGTGTTCTCGATCTGCTGGTAGATGATCGCCCACAGCGCCCAGATGATGGTGTCGGTCGGGAAGTCGTTGAACAACGTGACCAACCCGATGACGATGGCCGCGACCGTCGCCCCGACGAGCGGGACCAGCGACGCCAGGCCCGCGAGCACCGCGAGCGGCGCGGCGAACGGCACGCCGAGGATCTCCATCACCACGAACGCCTGGATGCCGGCGATCAGGGCGATCGTCAGCGCGCCCTGCACGTAGCCGCCGACGGCGCTGGCGGTGCTGTCGAGGATCCGGCGCATGCGCTCGCGCTCGGCCTCGGGTCTGAGGCGCAGCAGCGCGTCGGTCCAGCCGCGGCCGCCCGCCACGATGAAGATGCTCAAGATGAGGATGTTGACCAGCGCGAAGATCGAGTTGACCAGGCCGAGGCCGATGTCCCCCAGGACCTTGGCCGCGTCGCCGACCTTGGCCGGCAGCTGGTTGGCCTGCTTGTTGATCTGGCCCGTGACGTCGTACTTGTCGTCGAGCTTGCGCAGCCGCTTGTTCTTGTTGACGTAGTCCTGCACCTCGCGCGAGTACTTCGGCAGGTCGCCGGCCAGGTTGGTCCCCTGCGTCACCAGCGGCGGCACGACCAGCGCGGTCAGGCCGACCGGGACCAGGATCAGCCCGAGGTAGACGATCGCGATCGCGAAGCCGCGCCGCATGCGGCGGTTGAGCCGGTTGACGGGCCCCGACAGCGCGATCGCGATGAACGTCGCCGTGAGCACCCAGCCGATCGGCTTGCGCAGCAGGTAGACGAGGTAGAGCACGAGCACGGCCACGACCACGACCGTGACCACGCGCACGATCGTCCGGACCGGGATGTCGTGGGCGCCGGATTGCATCCGCCCCGAACCGTAGGCCGGGGGCCGGACGGTGCGAGGCGGACCCTGCGGCGACCTACCAGCGACGCTTCTTGCGGCGCAGGAGGCCGCCGATGGCGGCGATGCCGCCGCCGATGACGAACCCCGCGACCGCGGCGCCGATCAGGACCTCCTGCTGGTGCTCGCGGATCTGCCGGCGCCAGTCGGTGACCTCGGCCACCTCGCCGCGCAGCCGCTCCAGCGAGACGGCCAGCTCCGCGCGGTTGGACTCGATCGACTGCCGGATCTGCTCCGGCGAGCGCTGGGGCATCAGACCGTCCCTCCAGGATGCTCGGCCGTGACCGTCTCCTTGATCAGCTTGGCCTCCTCGATGGCCATCTTGGGCGCGGGCGGCGAGCCGGCCTTCAGCGCGCGGAACGCGACGTAGCCGGCCAGCGCGGCGAGCAGGAGCAGGACCGCGGCGACGGTGAAGAAGCCCCAGAAGTACTGCTGGGCCGGGAACGGAATCGCCCAGTAGGCCAGCCACGCCAGGCCGAACAGGATCATGATCAGCGCGCCGAGGACGAAGACGCCCGCGGCGGCCGCGACGGCCGCGCCCTTGCCGAGCTTGGCGGCCTTCTCGGTCACCTCGGCCTTGGCCAGCTCGATCTCCTCGCGGACGAGCAGCGAGGCCTTCTCGCTGACCTCCTGGATCGCCTGGACCAGGTTGGTGGGCTGCTGCTGGTCGCTGCTCATGCGTGCCTCCTGCGGGCCAGGCCCTTGAGCACGATCGCCGCGACGAGGCCGCCGGCGAACGCCGCGCCCACGAGCTTCTCGGGGTGCGGCTCGACCGGCTGGCCGTCGAGCAGGGCGCTGCCGGCGGGCTGGTGGAACGTCGCGTCGCCCGCGCCGACGGTCGGCGTCGGCTGCGTCGGCGGATCGGCCGCGGGCACCGGGTCCGGATCCGGACCGGCCGCGGTCGGGCTGTGCGGGTCTGCCTCGCTCACTCCGGCGGGTCCTCGTCGAAGATCCGGCGGTAGGCCACCGCGGCCACGCGGGAGGCCGCGATGGACGCGATCGCGCCGAAGGCCGCGAGCAGCCCCGACCACGCGAGGCGCTTGGTGATGTCGTTGTGCTGCATCGCGCCCGACTCTACCCGCCCGGCCCGCCGCCTACCGGTCGAGGCCGCTGCAGATCGTCTCGACGATCAGGCGCTTGGCCTCGTCGAACCCGCCGGCGGACTGCGGCAGCGAGTCGAAGATCCAGCCGGTCAGCACCTGCTCGATCGCGCCGTAGAACGCCATCGCCGCGAACTGCGGCGAGATGTCGGTGCGGAACTCGCCCGACTCCTGCGCCTTCTCGACGACGGCGCCGATCAGGTTGTAGGCCTCGGTGATCTTCGCCAGGTGCGTCTGCCCGAACGAGTTCGCCGCCCGCGTGACCTCGACGATGATGACCTTCATCAAGTCCGGGTCATGGCGGTAGGAGTCGACGATGAAGCCCGCGATCGCCTCGAGCTTCTTGCGGGCCAGGATGTCCTGCCCGTCGACCTCGCGGATCGCGTCGAGCATGAGGTCCCAGCGCTCGAGGAAGAGGGTGTCGAGCACCTCGTCCTTGGAGCGGAAGTAGTGGTACACCAACCCGTAGGCGACGCCCGCCTCGTCGGCGATGTCGCTCACGCGGCATGTGTGGAACCCCTGGCGGGCGAACACCCGGACGGCGGCGTCGAGGATCAGCCGGCGCTTCTCGGCGGCGGCCGCGGCGGAGCGTGCCGTCGCCATCAGCCGTAGACCTCCGGGCGGCGGTTGGCCAGCGACGGGAGGTCGGCGCGGATGCGGTCCTGGCGGGTGAGGTCGAGGTCGGCCACGATGTGGGTCTCGGCGTCGGGCGCCTGGGCGAGGACGATGCCCCAGGGGTCGACGATCATGGAGCGGCCGCCGGTGCGCAGGCCCGGCGCGTGGCGCCCGACCTGGTTGGCGGCGACGACGAAGGCCTGGTTCTCGATCGCGCGGGCGCGCAACAGGACCTCCCAGTGGTCGCGGGTCGTGGGCTCGGTGAACGCGGAGGGGACCGACAGGACGCGCGCGCCGTCGACCGCGAGGCGGCGGTAGAGCTCGGGGAAGCGCAGGTCGTAGCAGATGGTCAGGCCCAGCCGGACGTCGCCGGCCAGCGTGCTGGCCACGATCGCGTCGCCCGGTGCCTGGTCGTCGGACTCGCGGTAGTCGCGCCCGCCGACGAGCACGTCGAACATGTGCAGCTTGCGGTAGGTCGCGCGGTCGGTGCCGTCCGGGCCGACGTGGACGGAGGTGTTGTGCCCGCGGGCGTCGCCCGACGCGGCGTCGGGCGCCTCGGCGATCGATCCCGCGACGAGGTCGATCCCCAGCTCGCGCGCGATCCCCCGCGCCCACGACAGCGCCGGGCCGTCGAGCGCCTCGGCGCCGGTACGCTGGTCCTCGGGCGAGCCGTACACCGACCACTTCTCGGGCAGCACGACGAGCGACGCGCCGTCACGGACGGCGGCACGGACGAGACGGTCGGCCGTCTCGAGGTTCCTGGCCTTGTCGGCGGTCGCGGTGAGTTGGACAGCGGCGGCGCGCACGGTGCGGGTGGTGGGTCGCAATCAGCGATTGACTGGTCAGTCAACCGCCGTCTGGGAGCATACCCCGCCGTGTCGAGCCTGGAGGAGCTGCCGCTGCGAGATCGCCCGACCGGGCTGCCGGTGCCGCCCGCGCGGATGGCGCTGCTGCGCGGCCGCCGGCCGCTGAAGCGCTGGCGCTACCTCGGGCTCTACGGCGAGGACCTCATGCTCTGCGCCGCCAACGTGCGCGTCGGCGTGCTGCCCCAGGCGTTCTGGGCGACGTGGGACCGGCACGCGCTGCGCGAGCGCACGGTCTTCCGGCCGGGCGGCGTGGTCCTCGCCGACGACGCGGCGCGCTTCGGCGGCGGCGTCGCCGACCTGCGCCTGGCGCCCGACGGCGACGCGATGGCGGTGACCTCGCGCCACGGCGACTCCTACATCTGGACGCGCAAGCAGCCGGTGCGCGCGGTCGGCACGG
>JAOPZD010000530.1 GCA_025964295.1 Conexibacter sp. | reverse complement strand
GCGATGCGCGCGATGGCGGGCTGGTGCTCGCCGCGCCCGGCGAGCAGGCGCTGCCCGGCGATGGCGAGGATCGTGACGATCAGGACGGTCGGCGCGAGCGCGCCGAAGGCCCAGCCGAAGCCGACGCCCCAGTGGCCGTCGAGCAGGGCGACGCCGGCCAGGACGATGACGACCGCGCCGATGATCGTCGAGAGGTGGCCGGGCTTGCCGGCGACGGGGTGGCCGGTGCCGTCGTCCTCGGGGACGAGCAGCAGCGCGGCGATGTAGGCGACGACGGCGAAGCCGCCGACGAAGACCAGGGCGACGGCCGCGATCCGGATGATCAGCGGGTCGACGTTGAAGTAGCGCGCCAGGCCGCCGCAGACGCCGCCGATGACGCGGTCGTCGCGGGAGCGCAGCAGGCGGCGGGGAGCATCCGCGCGCGGCGCCTCGGCGGTCGGCGCGCCGGGCGCCTCGGCATCCGGGGTGGGCGCCGACGTCGTCGGCGCGTCGTGGGGATCCTGCGGGTCAGGGGAGGAGGGGGTCTCGGGCATGGGACCAAGATCGCGCCACGGGCGCCGTCACACCATCCGGGATGACCCTAGAGCGGCTCGGGGATGTCCCCCAGGGGCAGCCGCGCCGCCAGCGCCGCGTCGGGGCGCCCGGCGACCACGTAGCCGAGGATCTCCTCGGCGTGCTGGACCTCGATCCGGGCCTCCAGCTCGCGCGACACCTGCGCGATCGCGGCCAGCAGCGCCAGGCCGTCTCGCGGTTCCCGCGCGCGCACGTAGGTCCCGACGGTCCGGTTCTCGCCCCCCTCGACGTCATCGAAGAACCCGGCGCCCGGCACGCGCCGGGCGGCCGCCCGCAGCGCGTCGGCGTGGCCGTCGTGCGCGGCGTCGGCGACGAACAGGACCAGGTAGGCGTCGGCCATGGTGCTCCGACGGTACTGGCACACTGCGCACCCGCATGATCGCCCGCGCCGATGCCGTCACCGCCCTGGCCGCCGAGGAGTTCGACGTCGTGGTGGTCGGCGGCGGGATCACCGGCGCCGGCGTCGCGCTGGACGCCGCGACCCGCGGCTACTCCGTCGCGCTGGTCGAGCGCCACGACTTCGCGTCGGGGACGTCGTCGCGATCGTCCAAGCTCGTCCACGGCGGCCTGCGCTACCTGCAGAACTTCGACCTCGGCCTGGTCCGCGAGGCGCTGATCGAGCGCCAGATCATGGTCGGGCTGGCCCCGCACCTGGTCAAGCCGCTGCCGCTGATCGTCCCGGCCTTCGACGGCGCGCGGCCCGACCGCATGATGGGCATGGGGCTCAACCTCTACGACGTCATGTCGGTGGACAAGCTGCGCTCGCCGCTGCGCCGGCGCGGGCGCGGGGGAGGGGCCGGCGACGACGCCGCGGCGCTCCCGACGACGACGACCTCCTGGTCGCCCGACCGCCACCGGATCATCGACGCCGGCGAGGTCGCCGAGGGCCTCCCGGCGCTCGCCGCGCGCGAGCCCACCTCCGGCTACCTCTTCTACGACTGCCAGACCGACGACAGCCGCCTCGTCCTGACCGTCCTGGCCGAGGCCGAGCGCTTCGGCGCGGTCTGCGCCAACGGCCTGCTGGTCACCGAGCTGGTCGAGGAGGGCGGCCGCGCGCGGGGCGTCCGCGTGACCGACGACGCGTCGGGCGAGGCGTTCGTCGTGCGGGCGGCCAACGTCGTCAACGCCACCGGCGTGTGGGCCGACCGCCTGCGCCCCGAGGAGCTCCACGACGCCGCCGAGGTCCCGGTCATCCGGCCCTCGCGCGGCACGCACGTGACCTTCCGCCGCGAGGACCTGCCGCTCAACGTGGGCGCGATCGTCCCGGCTGGCGGCGGGCGCTTCATCTTCGCGCTGCCGTGGCTCGGCGGCTCGCTGGTCGGGACCACCGACACCGACTACGACGCGACCGACCTCGACCACGTCAAGCCCGCCGACGAGGACCTCGAGTACCTCCTGGAGGCCGTCAACGAGTTCTTCGCGACCGAGCTGACGCAGTCCGACATCACCGGCGCGTTCGCCGGCGTGCGGCCGCTGATCAGCTCCGCCGACGCGGGCAAGTCGGTGGACATCTCGCGCAAGGCGGAGCTCTACGAGACCGCGTCGGGGATGGTCACGATCACCGGCGGCAAGCTGACGACGTGGCGGCGGATGGCGAAGATGGCCGTCGACCGCCTCGTCGAGCGCGAGGCGCGCGACGCGCCGTGCCGGACCCACGAGATCCCGCTCGGCCAGGCGATCGACGCGAGCGAGCTGCCGCGCGTCGAGGGCGTCGCCGACGACGCCTACGCGCCGCTGGCCGCGCGCTACGGCCACGCCGCGCACGACGTCCTGGCGATCGCCGCCGAGGAGGGCGGCGAGCTGGCCCAGCCGGTCGTCGCGGGCCGGCCCGACCTGCTGGCCGAGGTCGTCCACGCGGCGCGCCGCGAGCAGGCGCGGACGGTCGGCGACGTGCTGCTGCGGCGCACGCGCCTGGGGCTGATCGCCGCCCGCGACCTCGCCGCCGACGACGGCGCCGCGGCCCGCCGCGCG
>JAOPZD010000520.1 GCA_025964295.1 Conexibacter sp. | reverse complement strand
CGCGCCCGCCACCAAGCCCGACCCCGCCACCCACTGCATCCCCCACACCGGCCCGCAGACGCCCACCGACCTCAGCGCCTGGGACAGCAAGCTCGCCCCCAGCTCGAAGGTCACGTTCTGGTGGCCCAAGTCCCACACCAGCCTCAAGGCCACCGCCACGAGCCTCGCCCAGGAGATGGACCAGACCATCGAGCCGAAGCTCACCGCCCTGATGGGGCGCAAGCCGCCGTCCGACGGGAGCCTCGACTGCGCGCACGGCGCGACCGGCGGGGTCGACGTCTACCTGGTCGACGTCATCGACAAGCCGTGGAACACCACCGTCGACCCCGGCGCCAAGGGCTGGACCTCCGTCTACACCTGCAACAAGAACGCCCCGAACCCGTCGGCCATCCACCTCGCCGACTGGAGCAAGGAGACGCTCGCGCACGAGTACTTCCACGTGCTGCAGAACGCCTTCGCCGACAAGGCCGGCTGCGACCGCCCCAACTGGCTGGAGGAGGGCACCGCCGAGTGGGCGGTCGAGTACACCTACAAGCACAGCCTGACCGACGACCAGTCGGCCCAGTGGCTGCAGGCCTACGAGCCCCCGCTCAACGACATCAAGAAGACCTACGACGCCTGGCCCTTCTGGTACGACGTCCAGAAGCACGTCGGCGCCGAGGCGATCCCGGCCGTCTTCGCCGCGCTGGAGTACACCGACCCGCTGGCCGCGACCGACCAGGCGATCGGCGGCTTCCGCGCCCGCTGGCCGGACTTCGCGCGCGACGCCTACAACCGCGATCCCGTCAAGACGTTCCAGACCGACGCCTGGACCAAGACCACGTGGAAGGTCGAGAAGACCGCGTCGCTGCTGTCGCTGTCCAGCGGACAGGACACCAAGGACGTGCCCTACCCCGGCAGCCAGGCGATCCAGCCGCTGGCGCGCACCTACGACGACTACGCCTTCGCCGACGGCATCCGCAAGATCACGATCTCCGGCCTGCCGGCCTCCGCCGACTACCACCTCCACGGCCTGCTGCACATGGCCGACGGCTCGTGGCAGGAGCGCGACCTCACCGGCGGCGCGACGTTCTGCCGCGACAAGCCCGAGGAGGACGTCCAGGAGGTCGTCCTGATCGCCTCCAACGCGTCGGTCACCACGCCGGTCGCCTCGAGCGCGAAGCTCACCGTCGCCGGCACCTGCGGCCTCCCGCACTTCAAGGTCATCGCGGCGAGCTTCTCCAACACGACGACCGGCGGCATGTCCGGCGGCAACCAGCCGTGCGGCGCCGGCGTCGGGGGCACCGAGGACTACGGCGGGCACCTCGGCGCGCCGCTGAGCGACCCCGACCTCAAGCTGAGCCGGCGCCCCAACGGCGACCTGGAGGCCAACCTGTTCTTCGACGTCACCTCCGACGGCACCATGCAGCTCGCCGGCTGCACCGACCCCTATGGCGCCGAGCTGCCGTGCCTGAAGACGCGCTCCAACGGCACGGTCGACCACAGGGAGTCGATGGGCTTCCGCGTCGACGTCGACCACGCCAAGCCCACGGTCGCCCAGCTGCACTGGCTGATCGAAGAGGCGTCGATCGGGTTCTTCGACGCCGACGACAGCGTCTGCAACGTGGACGAGTTCTACCAGCACGTCACCGCTGCCGAGCAGGACATGCAGATCCCCTACGAGCAGCTCCAGCACGGCACCCACACGTTCGAGAACGCCGGCACGAAGACGTGGAAGGTGGACCAGAAGACCGGCTACCCCGCCGACCTGACGCTCAGCTGGTCCTACACCGTCACGCTGCAGGTGGTCGACGCCGACGGCAACCCGATCCCCTGATCAGGGCAGCCGCGCGCCGGCGCCGCGGGTGACGCCGGGCATGCGCGCCGCGATGTCATAGGGGTAGGTGTAGATCGTCAGCGGGCCGACCTGGTCGACGGCCGCCGGGCGCCCGAGGCGCGGGTCGGCGCCGGTGACCAGGGGCATGCGCTGCTCGCGGTCGATCAGCAGGAACGTGCGGGTGTGCGGCCGCGGGCGGTACCAGGTCGAGATGCGATGGAACGACAGCGGGCACAGCGCGTGGTCGGCGTCGCACTCCTGCACGGGGAAGACGCGCAGCGTCGGCGAGTCGGCCGCCCAGGTCAGCGCGGGCGCGTCCCAGTAGCCGGCGTAGCCGATCGCCAGGCCGCGGGCCTGCGCGAACGCGGCGAGCCGGTGGGCGAGGGCCGGCGTCGGGAAGCGCGCGGGGTTGGCGGTCAGCTCGCCGCGCAGCAGCGACAGCGTCCCGATCAGCGCGAACGCGGTGGCGCCCGCCAGGACGGCGGCGCGCGCGAGCGCGGTGCGCTGGGCGACCAGCGGCAGCAGCGCCGCGACCGCCAGCAGCAGGCCGACGAGGTAGCGGTTGGAGTAGATCGCCTCGGGCGCGGTGGTCGCGACGAACGAGCCGACCAGCAGGACGGAGGACGTGGCCCAGAACGCGACGTGGGCAACGCGGGCGGGGGACGGGTCGCCGCGTCCGCGCAGCCGGTCGGCCAGCACGCGGGCGGCCGTCCAGGCGACCGCGCCGAGCGCCAGCGCGGTCAGGACGATCCCGGCGAGGTGCAGGAGCTTGGCGGCCCCGAAGGGCAGGCCGAACACGTCGCCGTTGCCCAGCCCCGCGACGGCGCGGAACAGGACGTCGAGGTTGTCGCCGACCCGGTGCGGGGAGGCGACGTGCACCGGGAAGCGCTTGGCGCGGACGTCGCCGGCGGCCATGCCGACGGAGGTCGCGACCGCGGCCACGGCGACGCCGGCCAGCGCCACGAGCAGGCCGGTGAGCGCATCGC
>JAOPZD010000481.1 GCA_025964295.1 Conexibacter sp. | reverse complement strand
TGCGCGAGCCCTGCGAGTTGACGCGCTCGCCGACGATCGTCGGGGCCGGCTCCTGGGCCAGCGGCGTCGCGGCGATCATCGAGGAGACCATCGGCGGGCGCGGGGCCGGACGGGCGGCGGGCTTGTGGCCGCGCACGCGCTCGGCGATCGCCGAGATGTGGTCGACGGTGGTGCCGCAGCAGCCGCCGACGATCGAGACGCCGTGGTGCTCGACGAACTCGCCGAGGACCGCGGAGAGCTCGTCGGGGCCCTCGGGGAAGATCGTCTCGCCGTTGCGGCCCTGCTGGGGCAGGCCGGCGTTCGGGATGCAGTGGATCGGCGTCGAGGAGAACTCGCCGAGGAACCGGATCGCGTCGCGCATGTCGTTGGGGCCGGTCGAGCAGTTCAGGCCGATCACGTCGACCTTGAGCGCCTCGAGCGTCGCCAGGACCGCGGAGATGTCGGTGCCCAGCAGCATCTTGCCGCCGTTGGGCAGCAGCGAGACGCTGGTCTGGATCGGCAGGACCTTGTTCTCGAGCTTGAACGCCTCGCGCGCGCCGAAGACGGCCGCCTTGACCTCGAGGATGTCCTGGGCGGTCTCGATGATGATGAGGTCGGCGCCGCCGCGGACCAGGCCCTGGGCCTGCTGGGTGAAGATCTCGACGAGCTCGGCGAAGGTGATCGCGCCGAGCGTGGGGTCGTCGGAGGCGGGCAGGTGGCCGGTCGGGCCGATCGAGCCGGCGACGAAGCGGTCCTCGCCGACCGCGCGGCGCGCGATCTCGGCGGCCTTCTGGTTGATCTCGAAGGTGTGCTCGCCCAGGCCCCACTCCTCGAGCTTGAGGCGGGAGGCCTGGAACGTGTCGGTCTCGACGACCTCGGCGCCCGCGCGCACCATCGACTCGTGCAGCTCCTGGATGACGTCGGGGCGATGCAGGACGAGCGCCTCGTGGCACTTGCCCTCCAGCCCGCCGTAGTCGGCCTGGGAGAGCTCGAACTCCTCCAGGGTCGCGCCCATCGAGCCGTCGAAGACGACGACGTGGTCACGGGCGGCGGCCAGGAAATCGCGCATGCGGGAAAGGGTAGCGCAACCTTGACACAACTGTGTCAGGGTATGGCCGATGGACGGCCTTGTCGTGCGCCCGTGGACCGAGGAAGACGCCCCCGCGCTGGAGGCCGCGCTCGAGGCGAGCCTGGACCACCTGCAGCCGTGGATGGTCTGGGCCGCCGGTCCGCCGCCCGGAGTCGCCTGGCGGCGCGACTGGATCCGGGAGATCACCGCGGCGGAGGCGGCGGGCGGCGACCGCTTCCGCGGCTTCTTCCTCGACGGCGCCGTCGCCGGGGCGGGCGGCCTGCACAAGCGCGTCGGGCCCGACGGCTGGGAGATCGGCTACTGGCTGGCCGCGGCGTTCACGGGGCGCGGGATCGCCACCGCGGCGGTCGGGCTGCTGGTGGCCGAGGCGTTCGCCGATCCGGCGATCGCGTTCGTCGAGATCCACCACGACGTCGCCAACCCCGCCTCGGAGGCCGTCGCGCGGCGCGCGGGCTTCACGTTCGTCGATCAGGTGCCGCGAACGCCCTCGGCTCCGGCCGACACCGGCACCGACCTGCGCTGGCGCCTGACGCGCGCCGGCGGCGCGACCTAGTACTGGAACCGTACGACGCGCGCGCCGCTCGTGCAGGTGACGCTGAGCGCCAGGCGCTGGGCGATCGCGCGGCCGGTGCAGCGGTAGCCCAGCTTCGAGCACGGCTTGACCAGCGTGAGGTGGCCCTTCTTGTCGGTGAACTTCACGCAGCCGGACGGCGGGCGGCTCGCGACCCGCTGGGCGACCGCCTGGGCCTTGGCGCAGCTCAGGTTGGTGACGCGCAGCTGGTGCGCCGAGCGGGCTTCGGTGAACGGCGCCCGGCACTCCTTGGCCTTGGCCGCGTGGGCGGTCGCGCCCGACGCGGCGGTCGCCCCGAGCGCTCCGACGGCGAGCACGAGAACCAGCACGATGACCCATGGCAGACGCTTCATGACCCCGTAGGGTCGCGCACGGCGCGGCGGCGCCGCCTAGCCGGATGGTGAGGGTCGGCTGCCGATCACCCGGAACGTCTCGATGCGGTCGCGCCCGACGGGGTAGCGAACGGTCGCGTTGGCGTTGCGCAGGACGTAGGCGTTGTGGTCGACCGGCTCCACGTGGCGGAAGCCGTTGTCGTCGGTGACCTCGATCCGGTCGATGCCGTCGGGCAGCACGCCGTAGATCGCCTCGCCGTCGCCGTTCTGGAGGCCCTCGCGCAGCGCGGCCGCCTCGGTGTTGCAGGTGGCGCCGAGCTCGGGGGTGCCCAGCGTCTGGAGGCCGAGGCAGACGAACCCGTTGCCCGGGATCAGCCACAGGCGCTTGCCGTCGCGGTGGGTCAGGACGCGGGCCGCGCCGGCGTCGAGCCCGAAGGTCCTGGCCTTCGCCGCGTACGCCCGCACGGCCGCGTTGTCGCGGTCCTCGGAGGTCGGGTCCTGGCGCAGGCGCCCGTAGGCGGCCAGCAGGGACGTGGGCGGGTGGGGGAGGGGAGAGCGGTCGATGGCGCGGCCCCCGGGCCCGGCGCCCAGCGGGGCGGTGATCGGCGCCTCGGGGGCGGGGCGGTCGTGGGAGAGGACGACGACGGTGGCGCCGACGGCGACCGGCAGCGCCGTGGCGACCGCGGCCAGCGCGAGCGTGCGGCGGGTGACGCG
>JAOPZD010000476.1 GCA_025964295.1 Conexibacter sp. | reverse complement strand
CGCCGGCTTGCGTGCCGCCGTCGCCGGCTTGCGTGCCGCCGTCGCCGGCTTCCGTGCCGCCGTCGCCGGCTTGCGTGCCGCCGCCGCCGGCTTGCGTGCCGCCGCCGGCTTCTTCGCCGCCGCCCGCTTGCGCGCGGACGGTGCGGTCTTCTTGGGCTGCGGCATGGCGAAGATCCCTTCAGGAGCTGCGGACGGTCCTCGGCGCGACCCTACCCGCTCGGCGGAGCGCAAGTTCTCGCAGCGCACCACGTTGCAGTCCCGTGCCACACCCCCACCGGGTCCAGCTACGGGCGCGGGTCGTCGTCGGAACCCACACACCGACCCACCGGCGACGACCCGCCCCGTGCCCGGGACCGTCCGCGGCTCAGCCGTCGGCCAGGAGCCACTCGAGCATCGCCTTCTGGGCGTGGCGGCGGTTCTCCGCCTGGTCCCAGATGTGCTGGCGGTGGCCGTAGAGCACGGACTCGGTGATCTCCTCGCCCGGATGGGCCGGCAGGCAGTGCAGCGCGATCGCACCCGGCGCGGCGGCGTCGAGCAGCGCGTCGTCGATCCGGTAGGGACCGAGCGCGGCGCGGCGGGCGTCGGCGGTGTCCTCGTCGCCCATCGAGACCCACACGTCGGTGTAGATCGCGTTGGCGCCCGCCACGGCCTCGCGCGGATCCGGCACGCTGACGACGCCCGGGAGCGAGAGCTCCGGCGGCGTCGACAGCACCACCTCGACCCCCGCGATCGCCCCCATGTCGACCAGCGACCGCGCCATGTTGTTGCCGTCGCCGACGTAGGTCAGCTTCAGCCCCTGCAGCGCGCCGAACGCCTCGCGCAGCGTCAGCAGGTCGGCGAGCACCTGGCACGGGTGCGCGTTCTGGGTGAGCATGTTGAAGACCGGCAGCTGGTCCTCGGCGGCGAGGTCCTCGAGCTCGCTGTCGGCGTGCGTGCGGACCCCGACCGCCGCGACGTGGCGACCCAGCACGCGGGCGGTGTCGCGCAGCGACTCGCCGCGCCCCAGCTGCGTGTCGCCCGGCCGCAGGACCATCGGATGGCCGCCCATCTCCACGATCCCCGCCTCGAAGCTCACGCGCGTCCGCGTGCTCGGCTTCTGGAAGACGAGCGCCACCGTGCGGCCGTCGAGCAGGCTGCTCGCGCGCGGCGCGAGCTTCAGCGCGGCGGCGCGGTCGAGGATCGCGTGCAGGTCGTCGGGCGTGAGCTCGGTGCCGGTCAGGAGATGGCGCATGGGAAGCCGGGCATCATAGGACGCGATGCGCGTCCTGACCTGGAACCTCTTCCACGGCCGCACCGTCCCCGAGACGCCGCGCTCGCTGCTGCCGGAGTTCACGGACAAGATCTCGGGCTGGGACTGGGACGTCGCGCTGCTGCAGGAGGTCCCGCCGTGGTGGCCGCCCGCGCTGGCCCGTGCGGCGGGCGCGCAGCAGCGCACCGTCCTGACCTCGCGCAACGCGCTGCTGCCGCTGCGCCGCGCCATCGCCGACCGCCGCCCCGACCTCATCAAGTCCAACGGCGGCGGGTCCAACGCGATCCTCGTGCGCGGCGACGCGGACGCCATCGCCGCCCACGCCCGCCTGCGGCTGCGGTGGCGTCCGGAGCGTCGCGTCCTGCACGCCGTCCACCTGCGCGACAGCGGCCTCTGGGTCGCCAACATCCACGCCACCGCCAATCCCAAGCCGCTCACGCGCATCGACATGGCCCGCGCGGGCGAGACGCTGCAGCGCTGGGCCGCCGGCGCGCCCGGCGCCGTGCTCGGCGGCGACGTCAACGTCGAGGACCCCGAGGTGCCGGGCTTCGCCGACGTCGGCGGCCACGTGATCGACCGCTTCTACCTGCGCGGCGCGCCCGCGGTCGCGACCCCGCCCCGGACCCTGGACCGCGACGGGCTGTCGGATCACGCGCCGGTGCTGATCGAGCTGCGCACCTCGTAGGCTCAGGCGGGCCATGCGCCGTCCCCTCGCCGTCCTGCCGATCCTCGTCCTGCTCGCCGCCGGGTGCGGTGGGAGCGGCGGCGGCAAGGCCACCGCGCTCGAGCCGGCCGACGCCATCGGCATGCAGTCGCTGCGCTTCAAGCCCGACCACGTCCAGGTCCCCGTCGGCCAGAAGATCACCTGGCGCAACGACGACAGCGTCGGCCACGACGTCAAGGCCGACAGCGGCGCGTCGTTCGCCTCCGACACGTTCAACAAGGACAAGACGTTCAGCTGGACGCCGACCAAGGCCGGGACGGTCAAGTACGAGTGCACGCTGCACCCGGGGATGACCGGGACGATCGACGTCGTCGCGCGGTGACCGCCGCCGCGCTGGACCTGCGCGGCCGCGACGCGATCCCGCAGGAGACGTGGTCGCGCACCGACGTCCTGCGCCTCGTCGCCGCCGACATGGGGCTGACCGCGATCGACCCGCGCGTCGGCGACCTCGCGCAGCTGACGACGCTCGACATCGCCCACAACGCGCTGACCGCGGTGCCGGAGACGATCGGCCGCCTGCGCGCCCTGCGCATCCTCTATCTCGGCGACAACCGGCTGACCGCCGTGCCCGACGGCGTCCGCCCCCTGCGCGACCTGCGCTACCTCGGCCTCGACGGCAACCACCTCACCGAGCTGCCCGGCTGGATCGGCGAGCTCCGCGGCCTCGTCGAGCTGCGCGTCCAAGGCAATGCCCTTGCCTCGCTGCCGGAGACGATCGGCGACCTCGGCGCGCTGCGCGAGCTCCACCTCCGCGGCAACGGCCTCGCGACGCTGCCGGAGACCGTCGGCGCGCTCGCCGAGCTGCGCGTCCTCGACCTCCGCGCCAACCCGCTCCAGAGCCTCCCCGATGCGCTGGCCGACCTCCCGCGCCTCGACAAGCTCGACCTCCGCTGGACCTCGTTCTTCCCCGATCTGCCGCCGGTCGCGCAAGCCCTACAAGAACGCGGCTGCGTCGTCTGGCACTAGGACCGCGGCGGCGCGGTCACGACCGCGCCCGCAGCCCGAACCCGCGCAGGAGCATCAGCGCGCGCTCGCCCATCCCGCCGTGGGCGGGCAGGACGCCGAGCTGGACCGACGTGTCGTAGAGGTCGAAGAACGCGCGGATCCGCCAGAGGCGCTCGCGCGGCGGGTCCAGCTCGCAGTAGAGGACGGCGTGGACCGAGACCGCCTTGCGCGTCGGCGGCAGCGACGGCAGCTCGCCCGTGTGCGTCGCGGTCAGCCGGACCGGCGCGGCGACGTAGCGGCCGTCGCTCAGCCGCTCGCCGGACTGCTCGACCTTGGCGTCGGGCGCCGCGACCCACAGCCGCGCCGCGTGGTCGCCCAGCGCGTCGCAGCCGCGCAGCGCGGGACCGGTCAGCGGATCCTCGTAGTGGATGTCCAGCGCGCAGACCGCCGCGAAGGCGGAGCGGTCGCGCCCGACCAGCGCGGCCTGGAAGCCGTCGACCAGCTCGTCCAGGCGCGCCGCGTCGGTCAAACCGGATCCCGCCCACCCGGGATCGTGCGTGCGGGGTCGCTGGGGTGGACGAACTCGGCGGTCCCCTCCAGCGCGGTGCTCGCGGTCGCGTGCAGCCGCTGCGGGATCCGGCCGGCGGAGCGCGCCAGCAGCCCCGCCTCGACGGCCAGGCGGATCGCCCGCGCCATCGCGACCGGGTCCTCCGCGCGCGAGATCGCGCTGGCGCACAGGACGCCGTCGCAGCCGAGCTCCAGCGCCAGCGCCGCGTCGGACGCCGTGCCGACGCCCGCGTCGAGGATCACCGGCAGCGCGGTCTGCTCGCGGATCAACCTGATGTTGTACGCGTTGTTGATGCCCATGCCCGAGCCGATCGGCGAGCCCAGCGGCATGATCGCCGCGCACCCGACGTCCTCCAGCCGCCGCGCGAGCACGGGGTCGTCGGTCGTGTAGGGCAGGACCACGAAGCCCTCGTCGACGAGCTCTTCGGCCGCGGCGACCAGCTCGACCGCGTCGGGCAGCAGCGTCCGCTCGTCGCCGATGACCTCCAGCTTGACCCACTCGGTCGCGAACGCCTCGCGGGCGAGCTTGGCGGTCAGCACCGCGTCGCGCGCCGTGTAGCACCCGGCGGTGTTCGGCAGGATGCGGACGCCGGCCTCGTCGAGGACGTCGACCAGCGACCCCCGGGCCCCGGGATCGATGCGGCGCAGCGCGACGGTGACCATCTCGGTCTCCGACGCGCGGATCGCCGCGGCGAGCGTCTCCAGCCGCGGGAAGCCGCCCGTGCCGAGGATCAACCGCGATGAGAACTCGTGTCCGGCGATGCGCATGGTGTCGATCAGCCTCCTTGGACCGCGATCAGGACTTCGACCCGCGCGCCGTCGGCGACCGCGAAGGTCGGCCACTGGCCGCGCGGGACGACCTCGGCGTCGACGGCGACGGCGACGCCGCGCGACGGGACGTCCAAGTGCTCCAGCAACGCCGCGACGGTCACGCCGATCGGGACGTCGGACGGCTCGCCGTTGATGGTGATCATGCTCGGGTCGCCTCCGCCGCCGCCGCGAACCGCTCCGGGCGAAACGCGTGGTCGGGCCGGCCGCCCGCGAGCTCCTCGGCGACCAGCTCGGCCGTCAGCGGGCACAGCAGGATCCCGTTGCGGAAGTGGCCGGTGGCCCAGATCACGCGCTCGTCGGCCGGGTCGGTCCCGACGATCGGCGCGTTGTCGGGCGTCCCCGGCCGCAGCCCGGCGAAGGCCTCCTCGATCTCCAGCTCGAGGATCCCGGGCAGCACCTCGGCCGCCTCGCGCAGCAGCTCGTGGACGCCCAGCGCGGTGACGGCGGTGTCGAAGCCGCGCTCCTCCATCGTCGCGCCGAGGTAGTAGCGGCCGTCGCCGCGCGGGACGAGGTAGCCGGGGGTGGGCGGGCCCCAGCGCAGGACGTGGTCGCAGAGGCCCGGGCCCGACGGGTCGCGCAGCCGCAGCGCCTGGCCCTTGACGGGACGGACGGCGGCGCCGAACGCGCCCGACCAGGCGCCGGCGGCGACTACGACGCGGTCGGCCGGGACCGACGCCAGGTCGGTCACCTCGCAGCCCGGTCGCAGCACGACCCCGGCGCGCGAGCACGCCTCGATCAGCGCCGCGACCACCCGCGCGGGCTCGACCGCGTGGTCG
>JAOPZD010000461.1 GCA_025964295.1 Conexibacter sp. | reverse complement strand
CGCGTCACCGTGCGCGGCGGCCACGGCCCCAACGTCGAGCGCGTCGCCCGCGCCGTGGCCAACTCGCCGCTGGTCAAGACCGCGCTCTACGGCGGCGACCCCAACTGGGGCCGGATCGCCCAAGCGGTGGGGCTTGCTCTGCCCGACACCGCGCCGCTGCCGTTCGACCTCGCCATCGAGGGCGTCCAGGTCTGTGTCGCCGGCAACGCCGTCTCCCACGACGAGGACGACCTGAAGGCCCGGGTCGCGCGCGACGAGGTCGAGTACGCCGTCGGCCTGCCGGGCGACGGCTTCGAGACCGAGGTCTTCTTCAGCGACCTCGGGCACGAGTACATCACCATCAACGCCGAGTACACCACCTAGGTGGCCGACCGCATGCGCGACGTCAGCACGCTTCTCGAAGCGCTCCCGTACATCCGTGAGTTCCACGGCCAGACCGTCGTCATCAAGTACGGCGGGGCGGCGATGGAGGACCCGGAGCTGCGCGAGGGCTTCTCCCGCGACGTCGTCCTGCTCAAGTACGTGGGGATGAACCCGATCGTCGTCCACGGCGGCGGGCCCGACATCACCGCCTACATGGAGCGGCTCGACATCCCGGTCAAGTTCGTCAGCGGCCTGCGGGTCTCCACGGCCGAGACGGTGGAGATCGCCAAGATGGTGTTGATCGGCAAGGTCAACAAGGACATCGTGTCGCGCCTGAACCGCCACGGGCAGCCGTCGATCGGCCTGTCGGGCGACGACGGCCGGCTGTTCCTGTGCGAGCGGACCGAGGCGCCGGGTGGGGAGGACGTCGGGTTCGTCGGGCGGATCACCAAGGTCAACGTCGACGTGCTCAACCACATCGCCGACGACTACATCCCGGTGATCGCCTCGGTCGGCTCCGACCGCGAGGGCAACTCCTACAACATCAACGCGGACGAGGCGGCGGGCGCGGTGGCGCGCGCGCTGCGGGCCTACAAGGTGCTCTTCCTCACCGACGTGACCGGCTGGCTGCGCGACCCGTCCAACCCGCTGTCGCGGATCTCGCAGGCGACCGCGCAGGAGGTCGAGGAGGCGCTGACCGAGATCGCGGGCGGCATGCGGCCCAAGCTGCAGGCGTGCGTGGCGTCGATCCACGGCGGCGTCACCGCGGCGCACATCGTCGACGGGCGCGTGCCGCACTCGATCCTGCTCGAGCTGTTCACCGACGAGGGCATTGGCACAAAGATCCGGGCTGCGTCATGAGGCGGCACGGCGAGCGCTCTTTGCGCGGCACCAAGATCCGGGCGGCGTCGTGATGGACGTCCTGGTGCCCGACGACCGGGGCCTGGTCCCGGCCTACGCCCGCCAGCCGATCCAGTTCGTGCGCGGCGCGGGCGCGAAGCTCTGGGATGCCTTCGACGTCGAGTACCTCGACCTGCAGACCGGCCTGGCCGTCAACTCCGTCGGCCACTGCCACCCGGCGGTCGTCCAGGCGATCACCGAGCAGGCCGCGCGGCTGATCCACGTCGGCAACCTCTTCCACACCGCGCCGGCGGCGACGCTGTCGCGGCGGCTGGCCGAGTCCTCGCTGGGCGGCCGCGTCCACTTCGCCAACTCGGGCACCGAGGCCAACGAGGCCGCGATCAAGATGGCGCGCAAGGCCAAGCGCGGCGGGACGATCGTCTCCGTCCACCGCGGCTTCCACGGCCGGACGTACGGGTCGCTCTCGGCGACGCCCCAGGAGGCCAAGCAGGCGCCGTTCGCGCCGCTCGTCCCGGGGTTCGTCGCGGTGCCGCCGACCGTCGAGTCGCTGACGGCCGCGATCGACGACGCGTGCGCCGCCGTGATCCTGGAGCCGATCCAGGGCGAGAGCGGCGTCCACGTGCTCGACGACGGCGTCCTGATGGCGGCGCGCGAGGCGTGCGATCGCGTCGGCGCGGCGCTGATCTTCGACGAGGTCCAGGTCGGCCTCGGCCGGACCGGGACGCTCTGGGCCTACGAGCACTCGGGGGTCGTCCCCGACCTGCTGACGGTGGCCAAGGCGCTGGGCGGCGGGCTGCCGATCGGCGCGGTGATCACCAACGAGCGCTTCGCGGAGGGCTTCGAGCCCGGCGACCACGGCTCGACGTTCGCCGGCGGGCCGGTCCAAGCGGCCGCCGGGCTGGCCGTGCTCGACGTCGTGGGCGACCCCGAGCTCCTCGCGCGCGTGCGCGAGACCGGTGAGCGGCTGCGCCACCTGCTGGCCGAGCTGCCCGGCGTCGTCGAGGTCCGCGGCCGCGGCTTCATGCTCGCCTGCGAGCTGGACCCCGCGCGCGCCGAGCCGGCCACGGCGCTGGTCGGCCGCGCGCTGACCCAGGAGCGGGTGGTGCTCAACGCCACCGGGCCGACCACGCTGCGCCTGCTTCCCCCCTTGACCATCACCGACGCGGAGCTGGACGACGCCCTCGCCCGGCTCGCGCGTCTCCTCGACCCCCAAGAGAGCGCATGACCGACGATCAGCTGCTGCACCCCCACGAGCCCGCCGCCTCGTACCTGGCCCGCCCCGACGAGGTCCATCGCGTGTGCCTGCTCTACTCGGGCGGCCTGGACACGAGCGTCATGCTCAAGTGGATCCAGGACGAGTACGAGGCCGAGGTCGTGGCCTTGACCATCAACTTGGGCCAGCCGGGCGAGGACTACGACGTGGTGCGCGAGAAGGCGCTGCGGCTGGGGGCGATCGACGCGCGAGTCATCGACGCACGCGAGGAGTTCGCCAAGGACTTCATCGTCCCGGCGATCAAGGCCAATGCCATCTACGGGCTCAACTACCCCTTGTTCACCGCGCTGGGGCGCCCGCTGATCGCCAAGCTGGCGGTCGACATCGCGCGCGAGACCGGCTGCGACACGATCGCCCACGGCTGCACCGGCAAGGGCAACGACCAGGTCCGGATCGACGGCACGGTCGCGACGCTGGCGCCCGAGCTGAAGATCATCGCGCCGGTGCGCGACTGGAAGATGGGGCGCGACGAGGAGATCGCCTACGCGCGCGAGCACAACATCCCGGTCAAGGGCGGGACCGAGACCGCGCCGTACTCGATCGACGACAACATCTGGGGGCGCTCGAGCGAGGGCAAGTGGATCGAGGAGCTCGACCACGCGCCCGACGACGACGTCTTCCAGCTCGTGACGCGTCCCGAGGACGCGCCCGACGAGGCCGAGATCGTCACGGTGACCTTCGAGGAGGGCGTGCCGGTCGCGCTCAACGGGGCGCGCCTGGGGCTCGTCGACCTGCTGGAGAAGGCGGCCGAGCTGGGGATGAAGCACGGCGTCGGGATCGTCGACCACATCGAGGACCGGATCGTCGGGCTCAAGGTGCGCGACATCTACGAGGTGCCGGCCGCGGCGATCCTGCTCCCGGCGCACGCCGAGCTGGAGCGGCTGGTGGGCACGATCCACCAGAACCGGTTCAAGCCGATGCTGGACCAGCAGTGGGCCTACCTCGTCTACGCCGGCCTGTGGTGGGAGCCGCTGCGCACCGACATCGACGCCTACGTCGACGAGGTCAACAAGCAGGTGACCGGGACGATCGGCCTGAAGCTCTACAAGGGCATGGCGCGGGTCGTCACGCGCGAGTCGCTCAACGCGGTCTACGACGCGCAGCTGGCGACGTTCAGCGAGTCCGGCGGGCTGTTCTCCCAGCAGGCGTCGCCGGGCTTCATCGAGCTGTGGTCGCTGCAGTCGCGGCTGGCCTGGCGGCTGCGCAACGAGGACCGCGGGTAGACGGGATCTCGTATGGGCTACAAGATCCTGGGATATGCGGTCTTCAACGGCGCCAAGTGGTACCTGCGCCGGCGCTTCGGCGTGCTCGCGTCGCGGCGCGCGGCGGCTGTCGGCATCGTCGGCGTCGCGATCGCCGCGCTGGCGGTGGGCGGGGCGCGCCGCTCGTCCTCGTCGTAGGGACTCGTTCGGGGCCGAATCCGTCCGGGCGGGAGCCTAGTCTCCCGCCCGAATGACCCAGCCTCCGTCCGAGAGCGGCAACGTCGTCGACCCCCAGGTCCTCGCCTCCCGGCGCGCGCGGCGCGCCGAGGTCTCCGAGGACGCGTCGCTGGAGCTGCGCCTCTTCGAGGCCGAGCGCCGGCTGGGCGAGGTCGCCGCCGAGCGCGACGCGCTGCGGACGCGGGTGGCGGACGTCGAGCGCGACCTGCTGGGCACGCGCCAGCGCGAGTGGTCCGAGCAGCAGCAGCGCTTGGAGGCCCAGGGCGAGGCGGCGGCGACGCGCGAGCTGGCCGGCGCGCAGCTGGCCGAGCTGCGCGAGCGGCTGGCCGAGGCCGAGGCCGAGCTGGCCGTGGTGGCCGCCGAGCGCGACCGGGCGCGCAAGGCCTTGGAGGACGAGCGCCTGCGCGCGACGGCCGAGCGCGAGCGGCGCGAGGCGCTGGAGCGCGAGGGGCTGCTGCTGCGCGCCGAGCTGGTGCGGCGCGAGGACCTGACGACCGCGGCCGCGGACGCGGTGGCCGAGGCGCGGCGGGAGTTGGCTGCCGGCCGCGTCACGGGGTCGGAGCTGGCGGCGCTGGAGTCGCGGGTGGCCGTCGAGCATCGAGAGTTCGCGGCGCGGGTCGTCGCGGTCGAGCGCGCGGTGGCG
>JAOPZD010000449.1 GCA_025964295.1 Conexibacter sp. | reverse complement strand
CAAGCCCAGGACGACCGATGCCGGCTCCAGCACGACCGCAGCCAGCGCCACCGCGGCGACGACCCTTCCCGGGGCGCCCGCCGTGGTCGCCTACCCGACCCGCGCCGGCGAGGTCGGCGGGCTGCCGCTCTCGGCCGCCGGCGTCCTGCTCGGCGTGCTCGGCATCGCCGCGCTGGTGCTGGCCGGGCTCGGCCTGCGGCGCCTCGCCCCCGGGCCGGGCGAACCGCCCCATCCGCCTCAAGTGTCGGGCCCCTGACGCCGACATCCCGGGGTAGTCGAGAACCGTCGTGAGCCGTATCGATTTCAGCAGCCAGACCGCCGAGGCCGTGCCCCTGCACGCGCCGGCCACCGGCCTGCCCGCCAGCGCGCCCGACGTCCCGGTCCTGCTCCCGCGTCACGAGCCCTCCGGCGTCCGCCGCGTGGTGCAGTCGCGCTTCCTGCGGCCGCTGATCGACGCGTTCGGGCTCTCCGCCGCGCTCGTGCTCGCGCTGCGCTGGCCGCACGAGCCGGTGCCGATGAGCGAGGGCTGGCCGCTCCTGCTCTTCCCGCCGCTGGTCATGCTCCTGCTGGCGATCCGCGGCATGTACGAGCGCCGGCTGCGGCCCACGATCCTCGACGGCGTCGTGCCGATCGCCGGCTCGGTGTCGATCGCGGCGATGTTCGTGGTCGTCGCGCAGGTCTACGCCGGCGGGGACACCGCGGTGTCGTCGGTCGCCGCCCACCTGTGGGCGGTCGCGATGCTCGCGGTCGGCGGCGCGCGCGTCGGGCTGCTCGGGCTCCAGCGCGTGGCCCGCGCCCGCGGCCTCGACGGCGCCCCGACGCTGATCGTCGGCGCCGGCCAGGTCGGCATGCGCCTCGCGCGTCGCCTGGAGGCCAACCCGGAGTACGGGCTGGCGCCCGTCGGCTTCCTGGACGCCGACCCGCTGCAGGGCGGCGGCGACGTCCCGGGGGTCCCGGTCCTCGGCTCGCCCGACGAGCTGGACTGGGTCGCGCAGCTGACCGGGGCCGAGCACGTCGTCATCGCGTTCTCCTCCGAGCCCGACGAGCGGCTCGTCGACCTCGTGCGCCGCTGCGAGGCGCTGGGGCTCGAGGTCTCGCTCGTCCCGCGCCTGTTCGAGTCGCTCAACCACCGCGCGACCTACGAGCCGCTGGGCGGCACGCCGCTGATGGGCCTGCGCAGCGTGCACCCCAAGGGCTGGCAGTTCGCCGTCAAGCACGCGCTGGACCGCCTCGGCGCCGCGCTGCTCGTCCTCGCCTTCGGGCCGCTGATGGCGGCGATCGCGCTGGCCGTCCGGATCAGCTCGCCGGGCCCGGTCATCTTCCGCCAGCGCCGCGTCGGCCGCGACGGCACGGTCTTCGACCTCTTCAAGTTCCGCTCGATGCGGATGCCCGACCCGGCGGCCGAGGGCTTCCGGCCCGATGCCGACAGCGCGCCGGGCGGGGTGGAGGGCACGGATCGCCGCACGCTGATCGGCCGGATCCTGCGGCGCACGTCGCTCGACGAGCTGCCGCAGTTCTTCAACGTCCTGCTCGGCGACATGAGCCTCGTCGGCCCGCGGCCCGAGCGCCCGGAGTTCGTCGAGCTCTTCGAGACCGACATCCGGCGCTACGGCGACCGCCATCGCGTCAAGTCCGGCGTGACGGGCTGGGCGCAGGTGCACGGCCTGCGCGGGCAGACCTCGCTCAGCGACCGGGTCGAGTGGGACAACTACTACATCGAGCACTGGACGCTGGGCCTGGACTTCAAGATCCTGGCCATGACCGTGCTCGTCGTGCTGCGCCACGCCGAGTAGGTAGCCTGCGGGCCGTGTCCCCGTTCTGGATCTGGATGCAGGCGCTGATCGTCGTCTGCGTGGTGGCGAGCATGATCATCGCCACGATCAAGCTCGTCTGACGCCCTTAGACTCCGGGCCATGTTCCGGCAGATCGTGGTGGGCACCGACGGCTCCGACACCGCAGGCAAGGCGGTCGCGCAGGCCGCCGAGCTGGCGGCGTCGGTCGGCTCGACGCTGCTGATCGTCTCCGCCTTCGAGCCGGTCGGCGGCCAGCGGCTGCGCGACGAGGCCTCCCAGGCGCCCGACGACGTGCGCTGGATGGTCAACCCGCGCGAGGACGTCGACGCGACGCTGCAGTCCGCCACCGAGCTCGCCGACGAGAAGGGCGTCGCGGTGCGCACGTTCGCGCGCCAGGGCGACCCGGCCGACGCGATCCTCGACGTCGCCGAGGAGGAGCACGCCGACCTCATCGTCGTCGGCAACAAGGGCATGACCGGGGCCAAGCGCTTCCTGCTCGGCTCGGTGCCGAACAAGGTCAGCCATCACGCCCCGTGCAGCGTGCTGATCGTCCGGACGGTCTAGGACACGCCCGCGATCGCGGCCTTGATGAGGCTCGCGGCCTCGTCGGGATGGGAGACCATCGCGACGTGGTTGGATTGGACCTCGATGGTCGTCGCGCCCATCCGCGCCGCGAACCCGCGTTCGGCATCGGGTGGGATCGCTTGGTCGCCCTGGGCGACCAGGTACCACGTCGGCAGCGACTTCCACGCCGGAGCGCTCATGACGTCGGCCAGCGTGTTGGCGTGCAGCGGCTGCTGCACGGCGTACATGACGCGTGCCTTGACCGGGTCGATGTCGCCCGCGAAGTAGCCGACGAAGTCGTCCTCGGGCAGCCAGGCGAAGCCCTCGTCGTCGATGTCGAGGTGCGCGAGCGCGGGGGTCGGCGGGCCCTGCTCGAGCAGCGCGCCGATCGACTCGCCCTCGTCGAGGGCGAACGCGGCGATGTAGACGATCGCGACGGCGTTCGGCGCGTCGGCGCCCAGCGACGTCATGATCTGGCCGCCGTAGGAATGGCCGGCGAGGACCACCGGGCCGTCCTGGCGGCGCAGGACCCGGCGGAGCTTGGCGACGTCGTCGGCGATCGGGCCGAGGCCGAACTGGGGCGCGACGACGTGATGGCCGTCAGCCTCGAGCTGCTCGATGACCGCGCTCCAACAGGACCCGTCGGCCCAGGCGCCGTGGACGAGGACGATGTTCATGAGGAACGCTCCTTCTGGCCGGTCTGCGGGACGCGACCGAACCTACAACCGTTAGGGCCCGAAAGGACAGGGCGCCTACGCGCCCACTCTCGAGGCGCCTAGGAGACGGGGACGGCGGGGTCGGTGGCGGCCGCGGCGTTGATCAGGCCGAAGCCGTAGCGCGTGTCGTAGCCCGCGGGGCCGAGGTCGCGCGCGGTCGCCTCCAGCCGGCGCTCGACGGCGTCCGGCGTGGGGTCGGGGCCGAGCACGCCGCTGGCGACGACAAGCGCGGCGGTCGCCGACACGTGCGGGACCGCCATCGACGTGCCCTGGTACCCGCGCGGGATCCCGAACTTCGTGCGGTGCACGCCGATCAGCGTCATCTGGGCGATGTTGCGCCCGGACTTCCCGGCCTGCACGCAGCCCGGGTCGTCCAGCGGCGCGTCGGGCCCGCCGCCGGGGGCGACGAGGTCCAGGCCCGAGCCCTGGTTGGAGAAGTCCGACAGGCAGCCGTGCTCGGTCGTCGAGCCGACCGAGAGGACGTTGCCGTTGCGCGCCGGGTAGGCGACGGCCTGGTCGGCCTCGTTGCCCGAGGCGGCGACGACGATCGCGCCCTTGCGGCGCGCCTCGGCGATCGCGTCGATCAGCTGCGGGATCTGGCGCCAGCCGACGTCGGAGGAGAACTCGAGGCTCAGGTTGATGACCTTGGCGCCGTGGGCGGTGGCGTAGCGCACGCCCTTGGCGATGACGGCCGCGTCGCCCTCGCCGCTGTCGTCGAGGACCTTGACCGGCATGATGCTCGCGCCGTAGGCCAGGCCGGTGAGGCCGACGCCGTTGTTGGTGGCCTCGGCGATCGTCGAGGCCACGTGCGTGCCGTGCCCGTTGCGATCGTTGGCGTAGGCGTCGCCGCCGACGAAGTCGTGGCCGGCGACGAAGCGCGTCCCGGCGAGGTCGGGCGAGCCCGGCGTCCGGCCGAACCGGCGGTAGGCGACGCCGGTGTCGAGCACCGCGACCTTGACGCCCTGGCCGCCGGGGCGGCCCACGGCGATGAGGTGGCCCCAGGCGTCGGGGGCGTTGACGCCGGCGGGCCCGGCGAAGTTCCACTGCACCGCGGCCCAGCGGCCGGGCGTGGTGCCGCGGCCCGGGTCGTCGGGGACGTAGGCCCCCGCGGTGTGGGCGACGACGTTGCGCACGGCGTAGCGGACGTCGCCGCGGGCGCGCAGCCGCCTGATCGTCGCCCCGACGTCGCTGACGCCGCGCAGGACCTTGGGGTGCTCGCCGCGGTAGGCGACGACGACCTGGCCCGGGACGGAGTCCGCGCGGGCCGCCGGC
>JAOPZD010000444.1 GCA_025964295.1 Conexibacter sp. | reverse complement strand
ACGGACTCTCGGCGGCCGCGCGGCGCAGTTGCCGGGCCAGTGGCTCGGTCGCCGAGCCCCATCCGCTGAGCAGCTATGGGATCGACGTTCGCGTCGGGTTCTCGATCACCGACCCGGGACGCTCGTTCCTCGGCGCGCTGCAGACGCTCGGTGCCGGGTTGTGGATGGCCTTGCTCTACATCGTCAAGGGCGTCCTGTTGTTGTTGGAGTGGGCGTTCTCGCTCGACCTGACCAACGAGGCGATGCCGCAGCTGCGAACGACCCTCGCGCGGCTGCACGACCAGGCCTTCGGCGACTGGTGGCTGCTGCTCGGCATCTCGCTGACCGGGCTGTGGGGGATCCACCGAGGCCTCGTGCAGCGCCGAACGACCGAGACGATCGCCGGCCTCGCCGCGACCGTCGCGTTGATGGTCGGCGGGCTACTGATCATCAGCCGACCTGAGGACACCGTGGGCTGGGCGGCCCGGGCGACCAACGACGCCGGGATGGCCGTGCTCGCTGCCGGCACGGGCAGCCGCGCCGACGACCCGCGCGACGCGCTGGCCAACTCGCTGCGACAGGTCTTTGACACGACGGTGCGCGAGCCGTGGTGCGCGCTGGAGTTCGGCTCGGTCGACTACTGCGACGTCCGCACGGACGACCCGTCGCGCCCAACGAACGCCGAGCTCTGGCTGGCCTACCCGGCACAGGGCTGGCAGCGTGGTCGGCTGCACAACCTCGTCAGCGGCGACCACGACAACAAGCCGCATCTCAGCGTCAGTCTCAACCCGCTCAACAACGCCAAGAACCTGCTCGGCATCGACGGTGACCGCAAGCTGCCCGATGACGTTGAGGCCCTGGTGCAAAAGGCGCCCGAGCGCGCGAGCCTCCAGGACGCGGGCGGCACCTTCCCGCGTTTGGCGCTCTTGGTCATCGTGTTGGTCGGCCTCACCGGCGCTGCCGCGTTGTACGCCTACCTCGGCGTGCGACTCGTACTCGCCGCAGGCCTCGGCTTGGTGCTGCTGCTGATCGCCCCGGCGATGCTGATCGCACCGGCGCTCGGTGACGGCGGCCGAGCGACGTTCATCGCCTGGCTCAAGCGCCTCCTTGGGGCGGAGGTCGCGAAGTTCGTCTTCGCGATCTTCCTCACCGTCGTGCTCGCGGCCAGCCGTGTGTTCAGTGGGCTCGAGCTTGGGTGGTTCGGGACCTGGCTTCTGGAAGCGGCGTTTTGGTGGGGCATCTTCATCAAGCGTCACGAGATCCTCGACTTCGTCTCCGGCGGCCTGCCTCAGCAACACGGCGATGGGATCGGGCATGTGCTCTCCCACGGCTACTACGCCTGGATGCTCGGACGCGGCGCGCGACAGATGGCCTCACGCGCGACTGCCCCGGCCGGTGCAGGCGCCGAAGCGGTCCGGACCTCACGCCAAGAACATCAAGAAGCCCGATCGGCAGCGACACGCTCCCTGGCGGGCGAGCGGTTGGACGAGCGCCATCGCGAGGAGATCGTCTCGGGACAGGACCAGGCCCGCGGAGTCGTCGCCCAACGCGAAGTGCTCCAGCGCGAACTCCGGGCGACCGACCGCCGCCTGGCAGGCCACGACGAGGCGACGGCAGTCGCCAACGCGACCAAGTCCAAGCCACCGGAGCCCAACCCCGAACAGCGCCAGCTAATCGCCCACCGCCAACACCTGCGAGGACTCCTCGCCGACCCCGCCGCAACCGAGGCCGAACAGACCGTCCGCCACGCCGACCGCAACCGCGCACTCACCGGCGACTCGTTGACCAAGACCGACCTCGAAGTCCACCGCGCGCGCCGCTCGGCAGAGCTCCGTGACGCAGACCACGACCAGCACCAGGAGGAGCGCGACCTCCTCGCCGCGGCGCAGGCCAAGCCCGGAGATCGCACGGCAGACGAGCGAGCACAGCGCTGGCTCGACGACGACGAGCTCAAGCAGCGCCGCGCCCAGAACCTCGCCCAGATGCGCGCCGACCGACGGCGACGGCGAGCCGGACAAGGACGGCGGCGGTGAAGGCCGCCGGCTTGGCGGCCGCCGGGTTGCTCGCCGCGTTTGGGTTGTGCGCCGCCGTGTTGACGGGGTGGATGCTCATGGCTTCAGGAGCAAGCGGCCAGAGCGGATGCTCGTCGACCGACCTCGACGACAACGCCGTACCCGCTGAGTTGTCACCGCTCTTCGTTGCCGCTTCCAAGGCGTACGGGTTGGATCCAGAAGGCCCGGCGATCCTCGCCGGCCTGACCAAGGTCGAGTCGGACTTCGGGCGCAACATGGGACCGTCGAGCGCCGGAGCGATCGGCTGGACGCAGTTCATGCCCGACACCTGGAAGCGCTACGGCGTCGACGCAGACGGCGACGGCAAGGCCGACCCCATGACCGCCGCCGACGCCATCACCTCGGCCGCCAGATATTTGAAAGCGCTCGGAGCACCGGCCGACTGGCACCGAGCGCTGCTCGGCTACAACCACGCCGAGTGGTACGTCACCAAGGTCCTCGGCCAGGCGCGGGCGCTGTCGACCGGCACCACCGATGTCGCCGCGGTGTGCTCGGCGCCGCTCGACGTCGGCAGCGGCGGCCGCGTCTTCGGCGGTGGACGCATCGTCCCGATCCCCGGCCAGCCCGGCATGACGATCGACGAGCGCCTGCTCCCCGACCTCGCATTGCTGCGCGCGCGCTTCCACGTCACCGTCACCGCCGGCTACGCCCCGACCGGACACGAGCCCCACGGCGAGCACCCGCTCGGCCTCGCCGTCGACCTCGTCCCCGGACCCGGCGGCACCTGGGACGACGTCGACGCGCTCGCCCACTGGGCCGAACCCCAACAGAACCACCCGCGACCGCCCTTCCGCTGGGTCGGCTACGACGACGACCCGGGCCACGGCCGCGGCAACCACCTCCACCTCTCATGGATCCACGCCCCCGCCCCGAACGGGCCACCAGCCGCCTGGGTCCAAGTCCTCACGGAGTCACCATGAAAGACGACAACAACAAGAACACCGACCTCGACGACGCACTGCCCGGCCTGGCGTGGATGGCGGGAGGCCTCGTCCTCGCCGCCGGCGTCGCCTGGACGATCCCGGCACTGGCGGGCCTGCTGCACGCCGGACACCTCCCGCGCATCGGGCCGGCACGTGCGTTCATCTCTGCGCTCCGGCTCCTCGGCGATGGCCGTTGGGGCGACCCGGCCAACGCATACCCGCCCGGTGCCCGTGCCTCCTTGCCCGGCCCGTTGTTGTGGTGGTTGACCGCGGCGGTCGTCCTCGGCGCATGGGCCGCGGTTGGGACATTCACGCTCCGTCGCATCGAGCCGCAACTCGCCCGCGAACGCCTCGGACGCCGCTCGTTCGACTGGCGGGGATCGCATCCCCGTGCTTGGGGTCGCCATCGTGATCTGCGCCTCGGACGAGCGACGGCTCGTGGCTTCTCGCTCGGGCGCGTCGACGGGCGACCGGTGTTCGCCGATGAGGAGGCCCACGTCGTCGTCATCGCGCCGACCCGCGCGGGCAAGACGACCCGTTGCGTCATCCCTTGGCTGTTGGAGCACGACGGACCGGCGATCGTCACCAGCACCAACCGCGATGTCATCGACGCCGCGCGCGAGGCCCGAGAGCGCGCGGGGCGGACCTGGATCTTCGACCCGTTCGGCACCGAGTCGATGGCCTGGTCGCCGCTGGCTGGCTGCGAGACCTGGTCCGGTGCGCTGCGCCAAGCCCAATGGCTCGCCGACGCCTCATCAGACGGCGACTCCGAGATCGCCCGCTACTGGCGCGGCGAGGCCGCCAAGCTCCTCGCACCGCTCCTCCACGCCGCAGCGCTCGGCAGCCACGACATGACCACCGTCCTCGGCTGGGTCGACACACAGGAGACCCGCGCGGTACTCATCATCCTCAACACCGCACACGCCAGCGCCGCCCGAGCGCAGCTCAAGGCCATCTCCGAACTCGACCCCCGCAACCGCGGCACCACCTACATGTCGGCCGGGTCGGTCCTCGCCGCCTACCGCTACCCCGAGGTCCAACAACTCGACGGGGATGACTTCTCCCCGAGCCGGTTCGTCGCCTCGGCCGCCGACACCCTGTTCCTCGTCGCCGAAGACCGCCACCAACAACTCGTTGCACCATTGTTGGTGGCATTGCTCGCCGCCGTCCTGCACGAGGCCATCGAGACCGGCACCTTCCGCCAAGGCGACCGCCGCCTCAAGCTCCTCCTCGACGAAGCCGCCAACGTCGCACCGCTCTCCGAACTGCCCCGCAACATGTCCCAAGTCGCCGGCCACGGCATCCGCGTCGCCACCGTCTGGCAATCCCTCGCCCAGATGCTCGAACGCTACGGCCGCGGCTCCGACACCATCATCGCCAACTCCACCGCCAAGCTCTACCTCGGCCCGATCACCGACGACGCAACGCGCAACCACGTCGTGTCGCTTCTGGGGGGTTCCCGTGACGGGCGGGGTGGACGACTGCGCGCCGATTCTGCGGCGCTGCAACAGCTCGCCGGAGACCGTGCCCTTCTGGTCGCAGGGGCACGTCTGCCGGCCCTGGTGACGCTACGCCCATACTGGCTCTGACACGTGTCAATCGTCTTGCCACATCAAGGTGCCGTTGACCCATGCGGACACGAATGAAGAA
Source organism: Conexibacter sp. (assembly GCA_025964295.1). Next base: position 3,809 of record JAOPZD010000444.1, on the reverse strand, counting down.
GCGCGACGCCGGGCGCAGCGTCTCGCGCGACGCGATACTCCGTGCACGCTCGGGAGCAGTGCTTGGAGCGACGTGCCCTCGGCTCGGTCAGCGCAAGGCCTTGATTGCTTCGATGTCGATCGCCCCACCGTCGGGCGTCGTGTAGGGAATGGCGTCATCGACATGCCCGAACCAGTTATAGAAGCGACGCACAAGCTCGAAGGCGACGACCGGCACATCGATGCCACGTTCCGGATCGACGGTGACATCCTGACGGTGCAGGAACGACGATCCTGGTGCTGACGGCCGCACGGGCGGTGGGAAAGCGTTGATGGCTCCCGGGTTGAGGTAGAGCGCGGTCTCACCGCCTCCGCCGTCGGGAAAGACCGCCTGCCGAATCCCAATCTGGAACCGAACTCCTGCTGGGCGCGGCTCGATGTACTCGGCAACGAGCCGCGCGTACAACGCGACGAACTCGTACGTGAACTCAATCAGCGCAACACCGCTGATCTTCGGGTCCTCGGGGAAGACGTGCGGTCCCCAGCTCAGGAAGCCATGGAACGCAGCGACGGCGATGAAGGTGCCGTCGGCAAGGAGGTCCAAGGACTTGCGGTCGCCGTTGGAGAGTCGAAGGCGGTCGCCTTCGACGAGCGAGGCGCGATCGAGCGTACGCAGATCCCATCCCGCCGAGCGGGCCGACGGAGGATTCTCGAGTAGCTGTCTAACGCCCTCGTTGCGCGTTAGCGTCGGTACGTGAGCCGCCTGCAGCGGTGCGGCAGCGAGGTATGCCCTGGGCACGGCGCTCATCAGGAATCGAGCTCATTCAGACGCTGGGCAACTACATCGTCCAGCCGCGCCGCGGGCCCAGGGTCGACGGCGGTCGAGACTGTCTCCTCATCTCCTAGACGCTCGCGGAGCGCCGCCACCATGTCGGCGAGTTCGGACAGTTGACGGCCGACGTTGAGGCCCCCGTTGATCGCGGAGTGAAGCTCGCCGACGCGCTGCTCGTGGACCTCACCGATCCCGCGAATCATGACCCCCACCAACCAGCCTCGGACCCGACCGTCATCGGCAACCGGCCGCTGCACGAGGAAGTACTTCAGGGTCACCGGCTGTGGTGGGACATCGATCGTCAGCAGCCCCGCACCGTCATCGACGTGCGAGGGATGAAACGCGACCACGAGTCCCGAGATCCGGGGGTAGATCCGCTCGGCGATCACTTGCCCGGTCCGCACCTCGTCCAGCAAATCGCGCCTAACGGGGCGGAGAGCCACGGCCACGTCCACGGGGGCACGAACCTGGGACTCGGTCCGAACCCCAATCACAATGACACCGCCCTGGGCGTTCGCCATGGCTGACACGTCCTTTGCGAGTTCGAACTTCTGCGTGTCCTCGCCAAGGCGGTATGGCTCGCCCTTGAACTCAAGCTCGATGCCCTCCTCGCACCCGAGGAAGAGGTCGAATGCTCGGCGCTCTAGGACGTCGAGTGCTTCCTTGCGATTCACAGACTGAGTCTCCCTCGCGGGGATGACGGACGCGAGATAGGGGCGAGATCACGCCGAGGTTCTCGCTGAGAATCAGACGCGAGTTCGTCGACACCGCACGGTACGTGCGCCTCCAGTAGTAGGACGAACCTAGACTCGCGGCGGCTTTACTCCCGCGGCACGCCCCGCCCCATCGCGATCCATGACCGCGATACCGCGTCCATGAAGTCCGGAACGATCCCGTCCTCACAGACCGTCTCGCCGAGCGTCACCGAGTCCGCGTCCGAGCTGGCGCCTTCACCCGAACCACCACGCGACCGGATCACGGGCGTCCGCCATGTTCGCTTCTGACCCGCATCCGTCATTACCACCGCGATGAGCTCCCCATCCCGCTCGGCCGGCCTCCGAAGTTCCGCCACGAAGAACACGCCCTCCGCGCGGACCCGCTCGACCTCCCTGGCGACCGCCTGCATCATCAGGGTCTGGGTCGCGTGGTCCCGTGCGTTGAGGCTGCACAGGATGGGCGCGTCATCGCGTGTCTCGAAGACCATCGCCATCGGCTCGTGACCACCGACATGCTTCACCAATACCTTCGCCGCCTCCGCCAGGCCAGCCGCGGTCTCGGTTAACGGTTCGCCCGGCACATGCGGCGACGTCGCCTCCGTCATGCCAGGTGGCGGATCCCAGCCCTCGACGTCTTCCCGCGTGATCTCACGGGAGCGACCGCCCCAGGCGATCAGGCGGTTCTCGGCTAGGTGGACATACGCCGTGCGTAGCTCTGCGTGGGCGACCATGCACGACAACCGTCCGCCCAGCTGCTCCCGGCGTCGCGGCCGATCCTTGTGGGCCTCGTCACCGAACGTCTGCATGACGACGCCGCACTGCCGGTGGGCATCGGCCACGATCTCCGCCATCACCCCGTAGCCGTGGGCGAGCACGTCGAGCAGCTCGTGATCGGGCAGCGTCGCAGCCACCCAGCGCCGCTCGACGGCCAGCAGCCCGTCCCGCTTCGCGACCCCCGGCAGCCCCGGCGCTAGTCGCAGCGCGATCTGCTCCTGCGTCAGCAACGGATCGATGTCAATGTCGGTCTGCAACGGCTCGCTCGAGCCCCCGAGCACGCTCACTCGCGCCCGTGAATGGACCTCCAGATCGCCCTCCTTCTGTACAAAATTCCGGGCATTCTTCAACCACACCATCAACGGATCCGAGTAGCGCTCGTCGATGTGCGGCTGGTACCAGGCCTCGAAGTCGGGGATCAGATGCTTGTCTTTGTTGATCATGAACGAGACCGTCCGCAGCGCCGTTAGAGCGGCGTTGAGACTCGTCACGAACTGGTCCGGATCTCCGTAATCCGCGGCGACTCGATGCCACAGGTCGTGCACCTGGTGCAGACGCGTGTGGGTCCGGACGAGCGGGCAGCTCTTCTCCAGGCGAGGCGGACGGGGTTTCTTGGCCATGATCTCGAGGGGAGCGCGATCGGTCGCACCAAACCGCTCAACGCGCAACGGAACCAGAGCGAGCGGGACGGCGGCGAGTGGGCGACCGCACCCACCTTATCCGGCGGGCCTCAGCATGCCTGTCGCCGACCGATCCCAACCGCACAGAGTCCTCGCCCATGGGGTACCGCTCGGCATTGTGGCCAGCGCGATCGAGATGACCGTGGGCGCGGGCTTCCAGACGGTTCGCCGGCAGTCGGAGGACCGCAGCTTCTGGCCCAAGTTCGAGAAGACGCTTGTGCCCGAGCCCGCGCATCTCCCGTGGGCCGAGATCTGCAGCCTTGCTCGACGCCTACGGATCGATCGGACCAGGATGAAGGGCCTGAAGCGCCGCCGCGTCTAGGTGTCTCAGCTCGATGTACGCCCAGCCGCCGGGCATGTTCGGCTCGGGGTAGCGCGCGACGACCTCGTTGATGAACTTGAAGTCGCACATGACACAGAGTCCGGACGCGCGGACGATCTCACCGGGTGCTGTCATATTTGCCTTAGGCGTTGGCGACATATTCTCGCCCCTCAGATCTCCATCCCGAGATCGTCCATGTTCGCGGGCTCGGGGGCCACGTCCAGCTTCGGCGTCTCTTGTCCGACGAGACGGATGGCCTGTCGGAACCACTCATCACGTGCGCTCAGGGACGGCGGTCGCTCGCCGAGAACGCGGCGCACATCGTCGCTTGGCGCTACGAGCGCGAGGCGGGCTTCGTGCGGTGTCGGTTGCGAGAATGACGTGCTGCCACGGTCGACGGGGGCCACGGTCGAGTCGACGATGCCTTCGGCGTCTACGCTCCACCGTTCGATCGCCTCCTGCTGCCGGGCGATGTCTCGGTCCACCGCCGCCCGGCGCGAGCTCTGC